>JBIIME010000016.1:0-25732 GCA_044338175.1 Rhodoluna sp. | reverse complement strand
GTCCACTTGCAACACCTCCAAAAGTTCTTATTTGACTGCAGACAAAACAGAGTCTAGCTTGATAGCCGCTCTTTCCCCAGTCCTTCTATTCCACAGCTCTACTTCGCCAGTTTCAAGACCCTTACCGACAATCACCACGGTTGGAATTCCGATCAACTCAGCATCCGAGAATTTCACTCCAGGAGACACCTTGGCTCGATCATCCAACAAAACTGTCTTTCCAGTGCTTTCGATTTCAGCAGCAAGTTTCTCCGCCGCCAGATAAACCGCATCGTCTTTTCCGGCTGCAACCACGTGCACATCGGCAGGGGTCACGGATTTTGGCCAGATCAGGCCTTTTTCGTCGTTATTGGCTTCAGCCAATACTGCGACCAAGCGGGTCACACCGATTCCGTAGGAGCCCATCGTTACAGTAACGAGTTTGCCGTTTTCATCCAATACTTTGAGATCAAGAGCTTCGGCATACTTTCTACCGAGCTGGAAAACATGACCAATTTCGATTCCTCGTGCAAGTTCAAGAGCACCAGAGCCATCAGGGGCCAGGTCTCCTGCACGAACCTCCGCGATGTCGGCAACTCCATCAGCGGTAAAGTCACGGCCCATAACCAAACCAAAAACGTGCTTCTCGTTTTCGTTAGCGCCGGTAACCCACGAGCTTCCGGTAACGACCCTTGGGTCAACCAGGTACTTGATTCCGGAAGGAGCTTTTGCACCAAGGAACTGAGTGCCAGCTTTTGTTGGACCTATGTATCCCTTGACTAGCACTTTGTGCTTTGCAAAATCTTCATCACTTGCTTGGGCTAGTTGATCGGTTCCAAAAAATGCTTCAGCTCGTTTTTGGTCAACTTCACGATCTCCAGGAATGCCAACAATCACAATTTCGGTTTTTCCTTCTGCAGAGGTGACAGCTAGAACAACATTCTTCAAAGTGTCCGCTGCACTCCAACTTGAGCCATCGTGCTTTTTCACCTTGGAGTTAGCTAACTCCACGAGAGTCTTAATGGTTGGAGTGTTTGGTGAATCGTGAACTTCTGCCTCAGGTGCATTACTAAAATCGATTTCCGCAGGTGCGACGCTTTGGACCGCTTCTACGTTTGCAGCGTATCCGCCAGCTGATCTAACAAAAGTATCTTCACCAATTGGTGAAGGTGATAAGAATTCTTCCGATTTTGATCCGCCCATGGCACCAGCATCGGCTTTTACGATTACGTAGTCAACACCTAGCCTGGTGAAGATGCGCTCGTAAGCTGCGCGCTGAGCTTGGTAAGCAATTTCTAAACCTTCATCGTTTACGTCGAAGCTATAAGCGTCTTTCATGACAAACTCGCGACCACGCAACAATCCAGCTCTGGGTCTTGCCTCATCGCGATACTTGTTTTGTATTTGATACAAAGAAAGTGGCAGATCTTTATAGCTCGAGTAAAGATCTTTCACCAACAGGGTGAAAACTTCCTCATGAGTTGGGGCTAACAGATAATCAGCTTTTTTGCGGTCTTGAAGCCTGAATAAGTTATCGCCGTATTCGCTCCAGCGACCGGTTACCTCATATGGCTCTCTTGGTAAAAGAGCTGGAAAAAAGACTTCTTGCGAACCGGCTGCGGCCATTTCTTCGCGGATGATTTTTTCTATCTTGGCCTTGACCATAAGCCCTAGCGGAAGCCAGGTATAGATCCCCGGTGCTGCTCTTCTTATATATCCTGCTCGAAGTAGCAGCCTGTGACCTTGAACGTCAGCATCAGATGGGTCTTCACGCAGCGTACGAAGGAAGAGTTGGCTTAGACGGATAGGCATGGGCTCAATGTTACCGCCACGAGGCTACTTGTCTTTGACTAAAACCTGCGGTGAGCCAACAAGTGTTGGATCCATCTCAGCTGCCAAGCGGTTAGCTTCCTCGATCAAAGTCGCAACAATTTCTGATTCAGGCACAGTCTTGATGACTTCACCCTTAACAAATATCTGGCCTTTGCCATTTCCCGATGCCACGCCAAGATCTGCCTCGCGAGCTTCGCCTGGGCCATTCACCACACAACCCATAACTGCAACTCGAAGCGGAACCGTTAACTTCTCCAGCCCTGCAGTGACATCATTAGCAAGTTTGTAAACATCAACCTGAGCGCGACCACAGCTTGGACAGCTAACAATCTCTAGCTTGCGTGGACGCAGATTTAGTGACTCCAGAATCTGAGAACCAACTTTGATTTCTTCTGCCGGTGGAGCCGAAAGTGAAACCCTAATGGTGTCACCGATGCCCTTTGATAACAAGGCACCAAATGCAACCGATGACTTAATGGTTCCCTGGAATGAAGGTCCTGCCTCGGTGACTCCAAGGTGAAGTGGCCAATCTCCTCGTTCTGCAAGTAATTCGTAAGCGCGAACCATCACAACAGGATCATTGTGCTTCACGGAAATCTTGAAGTCGTGAAAATCATGCTCTTCAAACAAGCTTGCTTCCCAAACGGCAGACTCAACCAGAGCTTCGGGGGTTGCCTTGCCATACTTTTCCAAAAGTCTTGGATCTAGCGAACCAGCGTTAACACCAATGCGAATTGAAACTCCCGCATCCTTGGCGGCTTTAGCAATTGGACCAATCTGGTTATCAAACTGTCTGATGTTCCCAGGGTTTACTCGAACGGCACCGCAACCTGCGTCAATTGCCTGGAAGACATACTTTGACTGAAAGTGAATATCTGCAATCACGGGAATCTGTGATTTTTTGGCAATAATGTGCAAAACATCAGCGTCATCTTGTGATGGGCAGGCAACTCGAACAATGTCACAACCAGAAGCAGTCAGCTCTGCTATTTGCTGCAAGGTGCCATTGATGTCAGTAGTTGGAGTGGTGGTCATTGACTGCACTGAGATCGGAGCCTCACTACCAACTTGCACTTTGCCAACCATAATTTGTCTTGTTTTCCGCCTTGGAGTGAGTACAGGCGGCGGAGGCTTTGGTAGCCCTAGGTTTACAGCTGGCACATTGCTCCTCGAATGAAGTTCTCTTGCCCTTTAAGCATACGCAGGCAAACTGATTTTATTGAAATAGCTCTAGCCGAACAGGGAAATTGGGTTGATTAGGTCCGCGGTAATCAATAAGAGCGATACCGCAATAAGCGCAATAAACACAACCCAGGTAAGAGGCATCAATAAAGCAGTGTCCGCAGGGCCTGGATCTTTCTTTCCCAATACTTTGTAGACGCCACGCTTTATGCTCTCGTAAACACCCCCGGCTACGTGACCACCGTCTAAGGGTAGAAGTGGCAGCATGTTGAAAACAAAAAGGGCAAAATTCAATGACCCAAGAATCGAAATACCAGTTGCGAGCTTGTCAGAAAACTCAGCTTGGTCCGAAGCAGCCACTTCACCGGCGATGGCACCAATACCAACAATCGAAATCGGTCCATTTGGATCGCGCTCACCGTAGCCAAGGGTTGAAGCTGTAACCTCAAACACTTTTTGCGGAAGTTGCAAAATCAACTGACCGATTTGCAACATCATCTGCCCGGAGGCCTCTAAGGATGTGCCAATTGAAACTGGAACTCTCTCGGATGCGAGAAAAACGCCAAGAAATGGTTGTGGTGCAGTCACGACTTCGCCGTTGCTATCAAGAATCGGGTTGCCGAGATTATCAAACTGCGGCCTCTGTTGGATAACTGCGCTAACTGTTAGCGCAACTATTTCACCTGATCTTTTGACTTCCAGCTCAACAGTTGGGGTTTGGGAAAGTATCTGCCTGATCTGCACCCAATCTTCCGCTGGCTTGCCTGCAACAGAAACAATTACATCGCCTGCCATCAATCCAGCTAAGTGAGCTGGTGTTTGCTTTGAAACGGGGCAATTGGTTTGCGTCGAGTCTAGACAAACCGAAACGGCATCAATCTTCAGAGAAGATTGAAAGACGCCAAAACCCGACAAAGAAATCACCGTCAGCACAACACCAAGCACGAGGTTCATGAAGGGCCCACCGAGCATGATGATCATGCGCTTACCAACAGGTAGTTGGTAGAACTTGCGGTTTTTGTCCTTAGGCGTTTCTTCTTCAGAATGGGCCAGTCTTGCCTGGGCAATCATGTCCGGGAAAAAGCCAGTCTTGGTATCTGGTTTCTTTGCCGGCGGATACATCCCTAACATTGCGATGTAACCGCCCAGTGGGATGGCCTTCACGCCATACTCGGTTTCGCCTTTTTTCCTAGAAAACAGAGTTGGCCCGAAACCAATCATGTACTTGGTTACCTTTACGCCAAAGGTCTTGGCGGGAATCAGATGGCCGAGCTCGTGCAATCCGATCGAAACTGCAAGGCCGAAGATTATGAAAACAATTCCAGCCAGGTACCAAAGGGTTTCGCTCACAAAACCAATCTACTTCACGCTACCGACGAAGCCAGCTTGGCTATTCACATTCTGGGGAAACTAACAGGCCTTAGAAATCTGGGCATCGGTTCGATCTCTTGCCCACTTCTCCGCTACCAACACGCTCTCCAGACTCAACTGCGAATCCGGTTCGTGGGCATCTACCGCTCTTTCAATTAGCTCGGTTATTTGGTCAAACGAAATCAAACCGGCATGAAATGCCGCCACCGCCTGTTCGTTACTCGCGTTGTATACAGCCGGGTAGCTTTTACCAAGTTTTCCGACCTGTCTTGCCAATCTCACCGCACTAAAAACACTTTCATCGAGCGGATCAAATTGCCAGCTGTGAGATTTACTCCAGTCAACAGCTTCAGAAACTTCGCCGATTCGCTCAGGCCAACTAAGCCCCAATGCAATTGGAAGCTTCATATCCGGTGGCGATGCCTGGGCAATAACTGAACCATCAATAAATTCCACCATCGAGTGAATAACGGATTGTGGGTGGACAGTAACCTCGATGCGCTCAAAAGGTATGTCAAACAACAAATGAGCTTCGATAATCTCCAACCCCTTGTTCACCATCGAAGCTGAGTTAGTAGTTACCACCTGACCCATAACCCAGGTTGGGTGAGCGAGAGCTTGTGCGGGGGTAACAGCTTGCAGCTGATTTTTAGTAAAACCTCTAAATGGTCCACCGGAGGCGGTAAGAATTAGTTTCTTAACTTCCGATGAAGACCCCGAACGAAGGCACTGGGCAATTGCCGAGTGTTCAGAATCAACCGGAACAATCTGATCGGGGGAAGCCAACTCTTTGACTAACTGCCCACCAACAATTAACGATTCCTTATTGGCTAGGGCAAGAGTTTTTCCTGTTCGAAGGGCAGCAAGAGTTGGAGCTAAACCTATTGAGCCTGTTATGCCGTTTAGGACAACATCAGCGCTAGTTTCTGAAACCAGCTTTGTGGCAGCATCTGCACCCAGCACCGCGTGGGAGGAAGAAAGTCCAAAATGATCACGTTGCGCTTCTAGATCCTTAGAATTTGACCCTGCGGCTAGGCCAACAACTTTGAATTTGTCAGGGTTTTTGTTGATTACCTCGATGGCTTGGGTCCCAATTGACCCGGTAGATCCAAGGATTATGACGTGGCGCATTTATCAATAATGGCATGCTAGGGCTATCAATTGGGCAGGCGTAGAATTAGAGCACCATGGAAATCACCCAAGAACTCAAATTAGTCACCGCTATTCCAGGGCCAAAGTCCCTGCAATTCCACAAAATGAAGCAACAAGAAGTTAGCCACGGCGTTGGCACCATGTTGCCGGTATACATCGAAAGAGCTCACGGAGCCGTTTTGGTTGACGTTGATGGCAATCAACTAATTGACCTTGGAAGTGGAATCGGTGTTGTCACCATTGGTCACACTAACCAACAAGTAGTAGACGCTGTTATGGAGCAGGTCCAGAAGCTGACACACTCTCTTTTCACCGTAACCCCTTACATTCCTTACCTTCAGGTCTGTGAAATTCTGAACCGCAGAACTCCTGGAAAGTTCGAAAAGCGCTCAGCACTATTCAACTCTGGAGCCGAAGCCGTTGAAAACGCTGTAAAGATTGCTCGCAAATACACTGGTCGAGGCGAGATTGCCGTATTCGACCACGGCTACCATGGCCGAACGAATCTAACTATGGCTATGAACTTCAAAGCACACCCTTATAACAACGGATTCGGCCCTTTTGCCCCTGGTGTGCATCATGTTCCGATGTCTTACCCGTTCCGTGACCCAGCCGGCATGACTGGTGAAGAAGCTGCTCGTCGCGCAATTACATATATGGAAAAGCGTGTTGGAGCAGAAAGTCTCGCTGCTGTAATCATCGAACCGGTCCAGGGTGAAGGTGGATTTATTGTTCCAGCTCCAGGCTTTTTGAAAACCATCGCTGACTGGGCAGCCATAAATGGCATTGTCATGGTCGCCGATGAGGTCCAATCCGGTATCGCAAGAACCGGCAAGTGGTTTGCCAGTGAATGGGAAGAAGGCTTTGAGCCTGATCTGGTGATAATTGCCAAAGGTATTGCTGGCGGTATGCCGATTTCGGCAGTTACTGGAAGAGCAGAAATCATGGACGCGTCTCACCCTGGAGGCCTTGGTGGCACCTATGGAGGTAACCCGGTTGCTGCGGCAGCAGCAGTTGCAGTTTTGAACCAATTGGAAGCTGGAGGGGTTCTTGAGCAGGCCGAGCGCATCGAAAAAATTCTTACTTCTCGACTAAAGAAAATGAAGTCCAATTACCCGGTAATCGGTGATGTCCGCGGTCGTGGAGCAATGCAGGCAATTGAATTCGTCGAACCTGGAACTATGAACCCAAATGCCAAAGCTGTAGAGGCAGTTTCCAAATATGCTCACAGCCACGGAGTAGTAATTCTGAGCGCGGGAACTCACGGAAACGTGATCAGGTTCCTACCGCCGCTAGCTATTTCGGATGCCCTGCTGAATCAAGCACTGGACATCGTCGAAGCTGGCATCGCCTCCCTTTAATTAGGCGCAACTCATGACCTCCTTTTATGATCCAACGCGCCTAGAGCAGCTTTTTGCCAAAGAGCTAGAGCTATTTGTGAAAACTCATCCCGAGTCCAAAAAGCTTCACGACAAGGCCGCCGGACCCATGATGAATGGTGTTCCGATGTCTTGGATGAAAAAGTGGCCAGGACCATATCCGGTTTATGTGGCTAGCGCCAAAGGGTCTCACTTTAGCGATGTAGATGGCAATGACTACGTTGACTTTTGCCTAGGTGACACCGGAGCAATGGTTGGTCACTCCCCTGACGCGTCTGTTGCTGCAATAAAGAAGCAGCTCGATAAGGGGATCACCTTTATGCTGCCTACCGATGATGCCGCGGTTGCCGCACAAACACTTGCCGATCGTTTTGGATTGGAGAAGTGGCAATTTACACTTACCGCAACCGACGCCAATCGTCACATCATCCGCTACGCCAGGCACATTACCGGTCGCAAAAAGATTCTTATCCATGACTACTGCTACCACGGCACCGTTGATGAAACTTTTGCAAACCTCGACGAGCAAGGTAACACCGTAAGCCGCGTAAACAACATAGGTGCTCCGGTTGAGCTAATTGAAACCACCTGGGTCGTACCTTTCAATGACCTGCCTGCAGCAGAAAAAGCTTTTGCCTCTGGAGAAATCGCGGCTGCCTTGATTGAACCCGCCATGACAAACATTGGGATTGTGCTTCCAGAACCTGGCTACCTTGAAGGATTAAGAGAGCTTGCTACCAAACACGATGTGATCTTGATTCACGATGAGACCCACACTCTTTCTGAAGGTATCGGAGGTATGACCAGAGGGCGTGGTGTGCGTCCCGATGCCGTTGTACTTGGAAAAACCATCGGCGCCGGAATTCCAGCTGGAACTTTTGGCATGAGTGCAGAACTTGCAGAGAGAATCGCAGGCAGCTTGCACCTTGAGCACATCGATGTCGGCGGTGTCGGAGGAACCTTGGCAGGAAATGCACTATCGATGGCAGCTATTCGCGCCACTCTTACCGAGGTTCTCACCGAAGAGGCGTTCCAAAGAATGGAACAGCTTTGCACAGTGTGGACCAACGACGTTCAAGAAATAATCGATGAATACAATATTCCTTGGCAAGTTAGCCAGCTTGGCTGCCGAGCAGAATACAGCTTTAGGTCAACCGCTCCAAGAACCGGTAAAGAGGCGGCCGATGCCGATGATTTCGAGCTGCAGCAGTACCTGCACTTGAATGCAATTAACCGTGGCATCCTAATGACCCCGTTTCACAACATGGCACTTATTTCACCCTCGACAACACTGGAAGATGTGAAGCGTCACACCGAGCACTTCAGGGATGCAGCAAAAGCTCTATTTAGCTAGTTTTGCAATTCTCTTGCGCTTTAGCGCGCCACCGAGCTGGAACACGAGGACCAGCGCAATTGCGAAGATAAACACTGCTGAGCCAATAACGTTTGCCTCAGGCGGAATACCTCGCAACGCAGCTGCGTAAACATACTTCGGGAAAGTAATCTCGGTGCCTGAGTTGAAGGCAGTAACGATATAGTCGTCGAAGCTAAGCGCCAGCGATAGCAGCGCTGCGGCCATGATGCCAGGAAGTAACAGTGGGAAAGTAATCTTCATAAACACCTGTGCAGGTGGTGCATACAAGTCCCTGCCAGCTTCCTCGAGCCTAGGGTCCAAAGTTGCGATTCGGGCCTTCACGGTCACCACCACAAAACTTAGGGTGAAAAGAATGTGGCCGATGATTATCGTTCCCAGCCCACGTAGAACTCCCACATTGAAGAACTGCGCTGCGAGACCTGCACCCATAACTACCTCTGGGGTTGCTAGAGGCAAAAACAGTAGCAAGTTAGTGGCTGAGCGGCCCTTGAATTCGTATCTGGTCACCGCAATAGCGAGCATGGTTCCCAAAATAGTTGAAACGATAGTTGCGATAACGGCAATCAGAATCGAATTACCAAAAGCTTCACAGACCGCTTCGTTGTTACATACCCCAGTCCAGTTATCAAAAGTGAAACCCTGCCAACCAGGGGTGTTCTTGAATGGGTCATTGAACGAGAAGACAAAGGTGTATCCGATTGGGAACATCAAAAAGATAAACGCCAAGAAAATGTAGGTCGGAAGAAGGTACTTTCCCAAGCTGAACTTGCTCACAGCAGATCCTCCGTTCCGGTTCTCCGAATGTAAATCGAAACTAGAACAACGATCGCTGCCATCAGAAGCACAGATAGCGCTGATGCACTCGGGAAGTCTTGAAACAATATGTAGTTCGCTTCAATGACGTTTCCAAGCATCGAGGTATTTGGGCTTCCCAAGAAGCTTCCGCTGGCGGTAACAAAGTCACCCGCTATTGGGATAAATGTAAGTAAGGTTCCTGAGGTGATTCCAGGGATTGAAAGCGGGAAGGTGACTTTCCAAAAAGTACTAGATGGCTTGGCGTAGAGATCACTGCCTGCCTCAAGCAAAGCGGTGTCCAGACGCTCAAGGTTTGTGTAGAGCGGAAGCGTCATAAAAGGAATGAAGTTATAGGTGAGTCCGAAGATGACTACGAAAGAGGATCCCAAAAGGAATTCGTTTTCCGCCATTAGGCCAAGGTCTCTAAGGAGAGTTGAGAGCCAAGAGTTTTGGCTAAAGACTTGCTTCCAAGCAAAGGTGCGAAGCAAGAAGCTAATAAAGAAAGGTGCAATAACCAAAGTCAGTAGAAGCGCCTGCAGAACTGGTTTGTTTCTTGCCTTCACGCCAATGTAGTAAGCAATCGGGTAGCTAATGGCTAGTGCCAATAAGGTTGCCAAGGTCGCGTAAACAAAGGACCGAACTATTTGGTCAAAGTATTCAGTCACTACAAATACGTAGTTACCGAATTCCAAACCTGGCTGATAAACGCCAATTCCCCCACCCAACACAGGTTCCTGTAGCGAAGTTGTGATGAGTGAGGCAAACGGTGTGATGAAAAACAATCCAAGGTAAAAAAGTCCAGGTAGGACAAGCAGCAAAAGAATTTTTGGGTTCTTTGACTTCCCTGCGGTCTTTACTTTCTTGACCGATACCTGGGTTGACACTGCTAGTTACCTTCAGGCTTCGCTTCAGGAAGATCGGATAGTCCGAAGCTGTGCTCAACCTTCCAGCTAACCCAAACCTTTGCGCCAAGCTCAGTAACTGGAGACTTTCCGATGTTCTGGGCAAACACCGTAACCTCACCAAGGTTTGGAATGTCGATTAGGTACTGGTTACTAACACCGGTAAATCTAATGTCGATAATTTCTCCAGGTCCAACAACGTTTAGCCCGGCGTTCGCGGCTGGCTCGGCGTCCTCGTGGAAGAAGGCCTTCTCAGGTCTAACACCGATCGCGATCTTGCCAGTGGTCTTTTCTGCGCGGTTAGTAGGAACCTTAATCTGGCGTCCACCGACACTGATGCTTATCGAGTCTCCTGAGCTTTCGACAACGTCACCAACAAAGATGTTGGACTGGCCCAAGAACTTGGAAACAAATAGTGTCTTTGGTCTTTCATAAAGCGCCTCAGGGGCACCCATCTGCTCAATGCGACCCTTGTTCATAACCGCAACGGTGTCGGCCATGTCCATGGCCTCTTCCTGGTCGTGAGTTACATGCAAGAAAGTCAAGCCAACTTCCATCTGGATGGCTTTTAGCTCAACTTGCATTTGACGTCTGAGCTTTAGATCCAATGCGCCCAGAGGCTCGTCCAGTAACAGAAGAGAAGGGCGATTAACCAAAGCTCTGGCGAGCGCAACTCGTTGCTGCTGACCTCCAGATAGCTGGGTTGGTCGGCGCTCTGCCAAATGCTCTAGTTCAACAAGCTTTAGAGCCTCGGTTGCCTTTGGTAGCGGGTCGCCCACTTTTCTCTGGCGAAGACCAAAAGCAACGTTTTCCAAAACCGACATGTGAGGAAACAGTGCGTAGTTTTGGAAAACGGTGTTTACCGGGCGCTCGTGAGGCTTTGTTGTGGTTACGTCTTGATTGCCAATCAGGATTTTTCCCTGGGTTGGCGAATCAAGACCCGCCACTAAACGCAAAGTTGTGGTCTTTCCGCAACCAGATGGTCCAAGCAGTGCAAAAAACTCACCGGCTGGAATCTTTAGGTCAAGATTCTCTATGGCAACGAAACCAGGATATTCCTTCCTAATTCCAACTAGCTCTAGATCTGCCCCTCTGGCAACGAACTCGACGGCCAACTAAGCGCCCAGCTGAACTCTGCCCCAAGCGGTTACGAAGGACTGCTCTTCCTCAGCTGACAAAGCACGGAATCCGTGAGTGTTAGCAAGGAATGCATCGTCCGGGAAGATCAGCTTGTTTTCAGCCAACTCTGGATCCAACTTCACAGCTTCCTCGTAAGCTCCAACAACTGGTGTGATGTAGTTCACCCAAGCTGCAAGCTCTGCAGCATTTACTGGGTCGTAGTAGTAGTTCATCAACAATTCAGCGTTCTTCTTGTGAGTAGCACCCATTGGAACGGTGAACATGTCTGCTGAGATTGTTCCACCGGATTCAGGTAGAAAGAAGCCGAACTTTTCGAATCCTGCGGCGAAGTTCATCTGAACTACGTCACCGGACCAAACAATACCCGCAACGTACTCGTCGTTAGCAAAGCCGTCCATGTATTCGTTACCTGCGAAGGCCTTGATCTTGCCATCAGCATATAGCGCTGCAATTTCGTCAATTACGCCCATGAATGCATCTTCGGTGAGCGATGAGGCGCTAGCGATGTCGATGCCTTTGGACTGAGCGATAACACCCATGGAGTCTCTCATTTCAGAGATAAGAACAATAAGTCCATTTAGCTCTGGTGCCCACAGGTCTTCAACTGTCTGTGGCGCATCTTTACCAGTTAGCTCCTTGTACAGTTCCTTGTTGTAAGCAATTCCTCCAAGGATGCCCTGGTAAGGAAGTGTGAAGTCGCGGTTTGGGTCATAGGTTGCACCCAAGTACGCAGGAGCAACGTTTGCCTTGTTTGGAATGTTTGCTGAGTCCAGTTTCTGAACCTGGCCATCATTTACCAAACGTGCTGCCAACCAGTCGGTTGGGCAGATAAGGTCTGCTCCAACATCTTTACCAGCAATAAGTTCGTTTCTGTTGACTCCGTACCACTCGTCGTTATCGTTGTACTCTTCTAGGTACTCAACAGCAATGTCTGTTTCGGTCTGGAAACGCTCCAGGGTTGGACGTGAGCCATCCTCTGCTTCGTCCATGTAACCAGGCCAGTTGTACCAAACCAAAACCTTCTCGGAATCCGAGACGTCAGTTGCAGGAACCAAAGCTTCTGAAGTTGCGCCGCCACCATCTCCGGCAGGTGCACAAGCAGCCAAACCAAGAGCGGCTCCAACACCCGCAGCTCCAGCCAATGCTGTTCTACGTGTAAGAGTCTTGCGACGAGACATCTTTACAAGCTCTGCGAGCATCGGGTCTTGTGGGAGAGAGTTTGGATCTTTCATTATTGGCGACTCCTGGTGATATAAAAGGCGAACAAGGAAAGAGCTGGGTTATCCCAGACCCTTGGACTTTATCCTGCCACAAAATATTCGTCCAAAAGCCAAAAAACCGCCATTTTGAAGGCAGAATTTTTGGCGTGTTGTGGCCCTCTGGGTGACCAAAATTGGCCCTCACGCTTCTTGCCTCGAGCAGGTATTCTTCTAAAGGCGCCCATCGAGGTTTGCCATATAGCAATCAGGAGAGCCAAATGAAGATCTCAATTCCTAAAGAGGTCAAGAACAACGAGTATCGTGTGGCAATTACTCCAGCTGGAGTGCACGAGCTGGTCTCTTCCGGCCACGAGGTAACCGTCCAGGCAGGTGCTGGTCTTGGTTCAGCTATTTCTGACCAGGAATACCAATCAGCTGGGGCCAAGGTTGCCGCTTCCGCAAGCGAAACTTGGGCCGCTGGAGACCTAGTTCTAAAAGTAAAAGAGCCTATTGAATCTGAGTATCCGATGCTCCGTGAGGGGCTTACCCTTTTTACCTTTCTCCACCTCGCAGCAGATTTACCTCTAACTCAAGAGCTGATCAATAAGAAGGTAACCGGAATTGCCTACGAGACAGTTCAGCTTCCTTCTCGCCAGCTACCTCTACTTGCACCGATGTCCGAAGTTGCCGGTCGCCTAGCACCGCTTGTTGGGGCTAGCACTTTGCTTCGCCAAAACGGGGGTAACGGAATGCTACTTGGTGGAGTTCCTGGAACCCGTCCTGCGAAGGTTGTTGTTTTGGGTGGCGGTGTTGCCGGAACCAGCGCGGTGTCTATAGCGGTTGGAATGGGTGCCGACGTAACAGTTTTGGACACCAACCTAAATCGCTTGCGTGAACTCGATGCCCTTTACGCCGGAAGACTAAAAACAATCGCTAGCAACACTTTTGAAATCGAACGCGCAGTTTTAGACGCTGACTTAGTTATTGGTTCCGTCTTGATTCCTGGAGCGAAGGCGCCAAAACTTGTGACCAATGCGCTGGTCAAGAAAATGAAGCCAGGTGCTGTGCTAGTAGATATTGCAATTGACCAGGGTGGTTGCTTCGAAGATTCCAAGCCCACTACTCACGCAGATCCGACTTTCAAAGTCCACGACACTGTTTTTTACTGTGTAGCAAACATGCCTGGAGCAGTGCCACACACCTCTACCTATGCTTTGACGAATGCAACCTTGCCATACGTGAAAGCAATTGCGAATCAGGGCTGGAAGCAGGCTCTTGCGGCAGACCCAGCCCTGGCTCTTGGTTTGAATACATTTGACGGAGCGCTTGTGAGCGAGCCGGTTGCAGTTGCTCACTCGATGAAGGCGACAGAGCTCTCAAAGGCTCTGGCCTAACCCCTAAGGGAAAGCTAAAGCTCTCAGCCTGATTGGTGCCGCAATAGATAATTGCACTCGCCCAACCCGCAACAGTTAGTGGTTTGTGTTTTCCTGGGTTGATTCCAAGCTGAACCATATCGATCGAATCGGAAGAGTGCATAACTACCCTGGCCCGCAGGTTTGTAAGCATCGCACGCGATACCCCACTAAGTGATTGGGTTGCCGCCACCAGGTGTATCCCTAAGGACCTGCCACGTGCGGCAATGTCTTCAATGGTTGCAAGCGCCTTTGGGCCGCTTGCTAAAGCAGCAACAAACTCATCCACTACAACTACCAACCTGGGTAGCAGATTGCCAGTAGCGACATACTGTTCAATACTCGAGCACTTTGCACTGGCAAACAACCGCTCCCTGTTTGCTAGCTCGCTAGCTACCAGCGCATAAAGTTCCAGCTGACTTACCTGATCTAAATCGGTGGCTATACCAATCGCCTCTGCAGCAAACTCTTCAAGCGCTGCTCCACCCTTGTAATCAAAGAGTGCGAGCTTGAAATCCTGCGTTGCACGAAGCGAGGTAATCAATAGCCTTAAAAATTCCGACTTACCAGATCCGGTGGGGCCAACGATAATTAGGTGCGGACCATCAGAGACAAGATCTACAGTCAGGTCCCTATTGTCCCTAACACCAATCCAGCTCACTAGTTTGCCCTGCCCTAACCCGCTAACCCGGAAACAATCTTGTTTGATCCGATCAAGAGCTTGGGCAAAGTAATCTCCTGCTGATACCCGCGACAGCTCGGTAATCAGTAGCTGATGCCATTGCGCTTTCCAGAGAAACTGAAACCTCGGTAGCACTCGGTTGCCGATTGCAACCGAGGCGTTGGATATGTGAACCACGCTGTTCTCATCAAACTGCGGATAACGGTTCTTGTAACCTTGAGTGCCCAGAAGTATCAGCACCATCAGAACGCTTATGAGTGCTAACTGCCAGTAGCCACTTGAGAATCCAAAACCAAGGCCAATCAGCATCGAGGGTAGATACCAAATCCATTGCATAAAACTAAACCTGCCTCAGGTTGAGGCAGGTTTAGTAAAGGTGTCTACAAGTTGTGGATTAGTCTCCGATGTAGCTCATGACGTGCTTGATGCGGGTGTAGTCCTCGAAGCCATACATAGAAAGGTCTTTTCCGTAACCTGAGTGACGGAAACCACCGTGTGGCATCTCGGCAGCTAGTGGGATGTGGGTGTTGATCCATACGCAACCAAAGTTCAAGCCCTTGCTAAAGCGCATTGCGGTGGTGTGATTCGATGTCCACACGCTGGCTGCAAGACCATACTTCACGTCGTTGGCATTACGCATAGCCTCATCGGCATCCTTGAACTTCTGAACGGTGATTACCGGGCCAAAGATTTCGTTTTGGATGTGCTCGTCTTGTTGTTGCAGACCAGACAAAACGGTTGCCTCTAGGAAGTAACCGTCCCCTGGAAGCTGCGAGCCTCCAGTTTCTAGCTTGGCGTGCGAAGGCAGACGGTCAATAAAGCCCTTGACTCGCTCGAGTTGATTTGCGTTGTTTACTGGACCAAACAGGATGTCATCTCGCTTTGGATCTCCGGTTTGAGCATTTGCCTTTACCTCGGCAACCAGTAGCGCCAAGAACTCATCATGCACGTTCTCGTGAACAAGGATTCTGGTAGCCGCGGTGCAGTCCTGACCGGCGTTGAAGTAACCGGCAACCACAATCTGAGCTGCTGCCTTTTGCAAGTCAGCATCTGGGAAAACAATTACCGGTGCCTTGCCACCAAGTTCTAGATGAACCTTCTTGACATCAGCTGCTGCAGATTTTGCAACTTCCATTCCGGCGCGAACCGAACCGGTAATTGAAACCATTTGTGGGATTTCGTTTTCGATCATCGCTCGACCGGTGTCGCGGTTTCCTGTAACGACGTTGAATACACCAGGAGGAAGGTGTTCTGCTGCAATCTCTGCCAACAACAAGGTTGATGCGGGAGTTGTGTCTGATGGCTTCAACACGACGGTGTTACCAGCAGCAATTGCTGGAGCAAATTTCCAAACCGCCATGTTTAGCGGGTAGTTCCAAGGAGTTACCTGACCGATAACACCAATTGGCTCGCGACGAATCGAAGAAGTGTGATCACGGGCATACTCTGCGGTAGCGCGACCTTCTAGATTTCTTGCAGCTCCCGCGAAAAAACGAATCTGGTCAACGGAAGGATCCATTTCATACTCAACCAGGGTTGGTCTTGGCTTGCCGGTGTTTTCAGATTCAACATCGGCAGCTTCGCCGCTTCTTGCAGCAAGCGAATCGGCAATTCTAAATAGCGCTAGCTGACGCTCGGATGGCGTGAAGTTACTCCACACCTCGAATGCGGCTTCGGCAGCTTTGTAGGCACTTGCAACATCAGCTTCCGAAGAAACTGCTGCGGTGGCGTAAGTCTTTCCGTTAGCTGGATTGACAACATCGGATCTTTCGGAGGAGCTAGCCTCAACGTATTTTCCATTGATGAAGTTTTTTAGTTCGCGAACTGCCATTTGTTCATACTCCTTTGTAGAATGAGGTAGCGACCCCTGTTTAGAATCGATTCTAATCCCAGAAAATGACCCCGAAATCACGAGTTTTGTGTCGAATTAGTTGCGGTTTGAGCCTTTGGGAACCGATTCGTTTGCTTATTCAATGGTTGGCTGGCAAAATCCATGTATGTCGAGAAGTGGAAGAGCCCAGGCCTCAGCGCTCGACGACGTCTCGAAGTTGATCATCGAGCAGCTCCAAGATGATGGCCGAAAGTCCTATTCCGAAATAGGCAAAGCCGTAGGCCTGAGCGAAGCAGCCGTTAGACAAAGGGTTCAAAAACTCACCGAAAAAGGCGTAATGCAAATCGTTGCCGTAACCGACCCAGTACAGCTCGGTTTCTACACCCAAGCAATGGTCGGTATCAAGTGCAGCGGAGACACCAGTGAGATCGCCAGCGCACTGGGCAAGATGCCAGAAGTGGACTATGTGGTGATTACCGCAGGAAGCTTTGACATCCTGGTGGAGATTGTCTGTGAAAACGATGACTCGCTAATCAAGATTATTAACTCCCAAATCAGGCGGTTAGCTGGGGTAACTTCGACCGAAACCTTCGTATATTTGAAGCTAGAAAAGCAGTTCTACAACTGGGGTACCAGGTAATCCCCTAGAAACGAATGGAATAGAAAAAATGGCAGTTAAGGAATCTAGGGCAAAGAAACTTGTTGCCGGGATCAAGTCCCTTCTAAAGCGCACCGTCAAGGTGGGAGCAGCAAAGTCTTCCAAGCTCGCTCTCGTTGAGGCGCGTAAAGAAGGTAAGAAGATCACTCCTGCCATGTTGGAAAAATCAGCCAAGAAGCATCTCTGGATGCACTTCACCCGCCACGGATCATTTGCCAACAAAGAGATTCCAATCATGGCTAAAGCCGAAGGTCACTACGTTTACGACGTGCACGGCAAGAAATACATCGATGGTCTATCAGGACTGTTCTCCGTAAACGCAGGTCACGGCCGCAAGAGATTAGCTGATGCTGCTTCCAAGCAGATAACCGAACTAGATTTCTTTCCACTCTGGTCTTACGCCCACCCACCAGCTATTGAGCTAGCTGAGCGTTTGATTTCTTATGCTCCGGCAAACATCAGCAGAGTTTTCTTCACCACCGGTGGTGGTGAAGCGGTAGAAAGTGCTTGGAAGATTGCGAAGCAGTATTTCAAGATGACCGGAAAGCCAACCAAGCACAAAGTTATCTCTCGCCATGTCGCTTACCACGGCACCAGCCAGGGAGCGCTTTCGATTACTGGTATCCCGGCAATGAAGAAGATGTTTGAGCCGCTAGTTCCTTCGACATTTAGGATTCCAAACACCAACTGGTACCGCGCTCCTTCTTCATTCAAGACCGAAGAGGAATTTGGTATCTGGGCTGCTAACCGTGCCGAAGAAATGATTCTCTTTGAAGACCCAGAGACCGTGGCAGCAATCTTTGTTGAGCCAATCCAAAACTCCGGCGGTTGCTTCACCGCTCACCCTGCCTATTTCAGGCGCCTCCGAGAGATCTGCGACAAGTACGACATCTTGCTCGTAGCCGATGAAACCATCACCGGTTTCGGCCGCTCTGGTGCGATGTTTGCTTGTGAAAGATATGGCATCGAACCAGACATGATGATTACCGCTAAGGGAATCACATCTTCTTACCAACCGCTCGGTGCACTAATGCTTACCGAGAGACTCTTCGAGCCCTTCACAACCGGAACCAACATTTTGGCCCACGGATACACCTTCGCGGCTCATCCGGTCGCATGTGCGGTAGCTCTTGAGAACTTAGACATCTTTGATGAAGAAGACCTAGTTGGAAACGTTGCCAAGAACTCTGCTCTCTTCAAGAAAACTCTTGAGAAGCTTTACGATCTTCCAATTGTTGGAAATATCCGTGGCGATGGTTACTTCTTTGCCATAGAGCTAGTCAAGGACAAGAAGACAAAAGAGCCTTTCACCGCTCCAGAGCGTGAGAAGCTTCTTCGCGGCTATCTTGCTGGAAAGCTACTTGAAGAAGGTCTTTACTGCCGTGCCGATGACCGAGGTGACTCAGTTATCCAGCTAGCACCTCCGCTTACCATCGGAGCTAAAGAGTTCAACGAGATCGAGCAGATTCTCCGCAAGGTGCTAACTCCAGCGATGAGTAAGTTCTAACCAAAGCTATCTTTACCCCAAGGCCCCAAGAGGGTCTCGGGGTAAAATAGTAGTGTTGAACTGGTTAGTTGCGAAGAGCTCACTAGTCGAAGCAAAAGTCAGTTAAAGCTAAAGTGTTCGCTGCCAAAGTGAAGCCTGACCACTAAAGGCCTTAGTCGCACCGCCTCAGTTCACGGTTTGGAAAGTGAGGCCAAAGTTTAATTTGGCAAAACAGTTACCTGCGGGTAAATCCCTGAAGACCCTGGATAACCACTTGCGGAAGTAGTTTTTGGAGCAATGATTTTTTAGGTGGGTGCTCTGGGAGCCCGGCAAGAAGGGCATCATCCCGAATACCAATGTGATTTACATATGCATCGTAAGGGTTCCTTGCCCAAAAACCAGATGAACCTTTTGGGTACTTTTTCAGTAGCAGCTGGCCAAAAGAGTGCTCATGATATTCGTTGGTAATGGATTCGTAGCTTTCATCCAAGATCTTTTTGCCAAACAGACTTGGATTGTGAGTCCAGAAATAGAAGTCACCTCTCCATTCATACCAGGAGTCTTGGTCGTTACTGCAAAACTTAGTTTTTGTCCCTGGAAGGTTTACATTGTGCAAAAGGCCGCTTCCATAGTAAATATCCTCCAGATGGTATGGCGCGTACCACACTACTCTCGGAATTCTCATTTGCAAGATGTTTGGATTGTCACGCAGGACTGTGGCAATTCTGGAAATATCTAGCGGCCTGTTGAGCATCCAGTCCTCTTCAAGCTGAAGGACATAATCAACATCAAGTTCTTTTATGTATTTGAAGATAAATCCAAGTGCGGCTGTATGGCCTAGTGACTTTTCTCCTAGTGGAACTACCTTAAAGCGATCTCCGAAAGTCTTCTTAAGCCAATCAACATACTTTGCATCGCCAGAATCATCAAAGATTATCTTGTGGTCTACATCACCGATAAGGTTAGACTCCCAAGAAGCTATAGTTCTTTCCAGGTAGCCCTTACGGCCATTGCCTAGGATAAACCAACAGAACTTAAACATGACTCAATGGTATAGGCATCTCAAAATGATCTGTAATTCTTGATTACCCCAAGGGGTCACCTAAAAATCAGTTTTTTGAGCAAATAGCGACGGCTCGGTGTGTCTCTAGCTCGTCCAAGTATCCATCAATGGGGTAAAAGATCTTCAGGGGTTCCCAGGATTTTGCTTTTCCACATCCTCAAAAATCGCCTTGACTAAATCAAAAAACGACAACAATTGAGGCATGAGCGAATCAGTGATCTCAAGGCGATCATTTCCCTCGCCTTTTGGTTTCATAACCGTCACCGCAGAAGACAAGAAGATTACTTCCGTTGAGCTGTGCAAGAAGGCGAACTCCTTAGGCTCCTCCAAAGTCCTTGAAGATGCAGCGAAGCAACTTGATTTGTATCTAAAGGGAAACCTTCCAAATTTTAGTCTTCCCCTCAAAGTCTCCGGCACACCGTTTCAGCTTGCTGTTTGGAAAGCTATTGCCAAAGTGCCTTTTGGCAAAACTATTTCCTACGGTGAAATTGCCGCAGCTATTGGTAAACCTCAAGCTGCAAGGGCAGTTGGAGCCGCGGTTGGCGCGAACCCAACGCCGTTATTGGTTGGCTGTCACCGCGTGCTTGGTTCCAGTGGATCACTAACCGGTTACTCCGGTGGCCAGGGAATCAAAACCAAAAAGCTGCTGCTGGATCACGAAGGCATCGACTATGAGTGAGTTTGTCACCAAGTATCCCGATGGTCTCAAGCGTTGCCGCTGGCCCAAACAAGATCAGGTCTACATCGAGTATCACGACACAGAGTGGGGCGTAAAGCTAGAGGGAGAAAATGAACTCTTTGAACAACTAGCTCTTGAGGCATTTCAAGCAGGACTGTCATGGATCACCATCTTGAAACGCAGGCAAGGCTTTAGAAAGGCATTTCATAACTTCAACATCCGCAAGGTTGCCAAGATGACCGATAAGGACATCGAGAGGCTAATGCAAGATGAAGGCATCATTCGAAACCGGGCCAAAATTCAGGCAACCATCAGCAATGCACGGTTGATCTTGGAACTAGATCAACCGCTAACTTCCTTGATTTGGTCTCACGCGCCCAAGCGGGCAACAACACCTGCAGCTAACTTTGAATTCAAAGCCACTACCCCAGAGTCCATCGCGCTGAGTAAGACACTGCGAAGTCTGGGGTTTTCGTTTGTTGGCCCCACAACCATGTATGCGATGATGCAGTCAATTGGGATGGTGAACGACCACGCTCCAGGTTGTTTCAGGAGAAACGAAGTTCGCGAGTAGGATTACAGCTGTGACCCCCGAAGAATTTACGTCAACGTACCGCCAGCTACTCCCACAGATCACAAAGTATCTTGTGAGGCGCGTGAGTCCTTCTGATGTTGAGGACCTAGCCTCAAGAATTTTTGAAATAGCTTGGACGAAAAGATCTGAGTCACCCAAGGGCTTTGAGCTCCCCTGGCTCTATAGAATCGCTGGATTTGTGGTAGCAAATCACCGAAGAAGTCAGAAGGCTAAGGAAAGTTTCTTAGCCCTATTCCAGCCGCGGGACCCCGCCCCTTCTGCAGAGGACATCGCTCTAAGCGACCTTAGTCTTTCAGAAGCTTGGGCAAAGCTGACCCCAGCTGAGCGCCAGGTTATTTCCCTAAGTAGCTTTGAAGGTCTAGACAATGCGGACTCGGCCCGGGTGTTGGAAATTTCAACTAATGCCTTCGCTCTTAGGCTGAGCAAGGCTAAGGCCAAACTTAGAGGGCTGCTTTCTTAAAGTTTCTAGACATAATCACCAACCTGGCTACATAACCCATATATGAATACTCCAGATGAACTAGACGCCCGTCTGCGTAAGGCAGACCCTGCAAACAAAGCCAAAACTGA
Source organism: Rhodoluna sp. (assembly GCA_044338175.1). Lineage (GTDB taxonomy): Bacteria > Actinomycetota > Actinomycetes > Actinomycetales > Microbacteriaceae > Rhodoluna. The sequence continues at coordinate 4,449 of JBIIME010000016.1, read as the reverse complement.
GCAACTCTCAGCTGAAATCTTGGCAGCCGCCTCAACCACCAAACTAAGGCTTGGGCTAACGCAAAGATTTGAACTACTATCGGCCAAGGCCAGAGGCTTCGCTTTGGGTGGGTTGGTTTCTGGCACAGCGGCAATCCTGGCAGTGGCCATAGTGGTGAACCCAACCCAAACCCCACTTATTCAATTGGCTGCTTCCTACCAGGGTCCTTCGAATGGGTCCGGCTCGATGTCAGAAGCATCCGACGAAAAATTGATGTCTATGCCCTTTTTTAGCTACAACTATGTGGCCGGACCTAATCTGTCAAACGAGGGTGGATCTGGCCAGATCTATAAGCTAGTGCGGACCGGAACTCCAGAAGCGGTCCTCGGAAACGTCTCAGGATTGTTTGGGGTTCAAGGTAGCGTGAAGAAGTTCCCTGATTTCAGTGAAGCCAATCCCGGATACTTTTTTGGTGAATCCGATGATCCTTGGGGCGTTGACAATCAGAACCCAATCGTTTCGGTTTGGTGGAGCGGGACAGCATCTTGGTACTATTCCAATCCTTCTGACTCTTCAATTTCTAGTTCTTGCAATTCCTTCGATGACGAAGGGTTTTGTGAGGAGTGGGTTGAGCCTGTTCCAACCCCAGAACTACTACCAAGTAAGTCTGAAGCCATGGACAAAGCTCTTGAGGTATTCAACGCAACTGGCCTAGCAGTGACTGAATCGGATTTACGAGTTGATATGTCCGAGTGGGGTGTTTCCGTGACCGCCGCGATGGTTGTAGAAAATCAACCGACAAGTATCGAATGGTACATCGGCTGGGGGTCAGATGGTGAGATTAGCTACGCTCAAGGTCACTCGGTAGTTGCTCAAGCCGTTGGCACCTACAACACCATTTCGCCCGTACAGGCTATCGATCGACTCGATCAGTGGATTTGGTATGGATCTCCACCTAGCTATCTATACGAAAAATACCCGGCAGTTTATAGTGATATGAGCGTTCGCAATGAACCACTCGTTGATCCAGAGGTGTCAGAAACCGAAGAAACGACCGAACCGAGTGAACCTAGTCCATCAGAGACCGCGACAGCGGAGCCTGAACCTACCGAAACTGAGCCAGCCTCCGTTGAACCCCAAGTTGTCACTTTGACAATTGTTAGAGCAGAGTCAGCTCTCTTGGGTATTTGGGATGCAAACGGGGATGTTTGGCTAGTACCGGGATGGATCATGTTTAACGATGAGGGTTGGTGGAGCACAGTGATTTCATTGATTGAGGGAATTATTGCTCTTCCTGATCCCGACATGTTCGATATAGAGCCTCTTCCTGCAGAAGATTCATCCGTAGGTAATTAGTAAAAACTTTTTGCCCGAAACTTCCAGCTTCAGATGGGCTAGCTCCGCAACGGCCTTGAGATCTGCCACAGTTTTAGGCGCTGGACTGATTGTTAACGCGGATCGCAGAAACTGGCCCTTGGCTTGTTTATTGAAATGATTTAACCTCGTGCGTTTGCCCTTTTTATCCTCCAGCACTACATCAAGGCTGTAACAAGCGAGTTTCTCTGAGGCAGGCGCTAGCTCAGCGTATGAATTGGATCTCATGTCAATCACTATCTCTTTCGAAAGCTTCGGCCATACCGGCTCGTGAGCTTCCTGCCATAGCGACTTCAAATTCAGGCCAGGCAATTTTGAGCCAGCTGAGAATCGGTAGTTCGGAATTTGATCGCCGGCCGAGATCAATCCAAAAAGTGAGGACTGGATAAACACAGTTTTACTTGCTCTAGCTCGCATAGCCGAAGTGACGCCACCTGCTTTGAGCGCGTCATACAAGGTGCCCATGTATCGATCTAGCGCCGCTAAACACTTGGGGTTTGCTAGATCGAGATTTACCTCAATTTCCCCCAGCTGCTTTGGCCCTAGCTTGAGGGCCTTGGATGCAAGAGATGGGTTCTTGCAGATATCAAGCAACGCCTGCTGAAGAACTTTGCGAGTTTTGTCTAGTTCTTTGTGGCTCAGAACCTTGGCCATCTTTTTGCCACCAGGCTCCTTGGTTTCAGACGGTGGGAGCAAAAAGATCATTCCATAAGCCTAGACTTAGACCATGGTCAAACTTACAAAAATCTACACCCGCACAGGCGATGAAGGTCTTACTGGTCTTAGCGACTTTTCTAGAACTCGCAAAACAGACCCAAGAATCGAAGCCTATGCCGACGTCGATGAGGCGAACTCGGCAATCGGTGTCGCCGTCGCGCTGGCCCATGGCGAGTTCGACGAAGAGACTCTAGCGCTGCTATCTCAGATTCAAAATGACCTTTTCGATTTGGGTGCTGACCTTTCAAATCCGCTAAATGAGCACTACGAGTATGAGCCTTTGCGTGTGGACGCAATTTGGATTGATGCTTTAGAAGAAGCCATCGACAAATACAACAAGCAGCTCGAAAAGTTAGATAGCTTCATTCTTCCTGGAGGCTCTGGATTAGCTGCCGGTCTGCACTTGGCAAGAACTGTTGTTCGCAGAGCAGAGCGCGCCACTTGGCACGCAATCGAGAAGTATGGAACCGATCCTGCAAAGAAGGGTCACAATAACGGTGGCGTAAGCGTTCTAGCTGCCAAGTATCTGAACCGTCTTAGCGATCTATTGTTTGTGCTTGCGCGTTTTGCCAACATCAAGCACGGTGGCGATGTGAAGTGGATACCGGCTTCAAATAGACGCGAGCGTCCAGCAAATGTACGGGTTGACAGCGAGGACTAATGGAGCAGCTGGTTTGGCTTTCGATACCTGGCCTGATTCTCGTTTGGCTGTTTCTACCTCGTAAAGCTCGGGAGAAATCGAACTCAAATTCAAAAAAGTATCGGAGCTCAGGCGCTGTTTTGTTTGGGATTAACGAAGTCTTTGCACCGTCAGCTGCTAACGCAACAATTATTCAGGAGGAGCAAAGGCAGTCTCGAAGGGCTATGCCGTCTCCAGAGGACAAGCTCCTCTAAGCCAGCGCAGCATTCCTGGCAACAACAGTTACCACGTCATGCTCCACTGACAAGAACCCATCGTCTGCGGTAACAACAAGCACTTCACCCTCGGGTTTGGTAACCCTTACCTCGCCATTAGCCAAGATGGCAAGCATCGGTTCGTGACCAGGCATCAAACCGATTTCGCCTTCAACTGTCTTGGCTACCACCAACTTGGCTTCGCCAGACCAAACTGCCTTATCGGCAGCAACTAGCTCAACCCGCAGAGTTTTTTCAGACAAGGTTAGTTACCAGATTCCTTCTGAATCTTGGCCCACTGGCGCTCAACGTCTTCAAGACCACCGACGTTGAAGAACGCCTGCTCCGCAACGTTGTCGAAGTCACCATTAGCAATCTTGGAGAATCCTTCGATGGTCTCCTTGAGCGGAACGGTAGATCCTGCAACACCGGTGAACTTGGTAGCCATGTAGGTGTTCTGAGACAAGAACTGCTGAATTCTTCTTGCTCTGGATACTGCGACCTTGTCTTCTTCGGAAAGCTCCTCAACACCCAAGATGGCGATGATTTCCTGCAATTCCTTGTTCTTCTGAAGAATCTGCTTGACCCTAACGGCAGTCTCGTAGTGATCCTTCGAGATGTAACGAGGGTCCAAGATTCTTGATGTTGAAGAAAGGGGATCCACAGCTGGGTATAGACCCTTGGAAGCAATTTCACGGCTTAGCTCGGTTGTTGCATCCAAGTGAGCAAATGTGGTTGCTGGGGCTGGGTCGGTGTAGTCATCGGCAGGAACGTAAATTGCCTGGAGAGACGTGATTGAGTGACCACGGGTAGAAGTAATGCGCTCCTGTAGGAGACCCATCTCATCTGCAAGGTTTGGCTGGTAACCCACGGCAGATGGCATACGACCTAGCAGCGTGGAAACCTCAGACCCTGCCTGAGTGAAGCGGAAGATGTTGTCGATGAACAACAGCACGTCCTGCTTCTGCACGTCACGGAAGTACTCCGCCATGGTCAAAGCAGACAAAGCAACGCGCAAACGCGTGCCTGGTGGCTCATCCATCTGACCAAACACGAGGGCGGTCTTGTCGATAACACCTGACTCGGTCATTTCGTCGATTAGGTCGTTACCTTCACGGGTACGCTCACCAACACCAGCGAATACGGACACACCGTCGTGGTCTTCTGCCACACGATAAATCATTTCCTGAATCAAAACGGTCTTACCAACACCGGCACCACCGAATAGACCGATCTTTCCACCCAGTACGTATGGAGTTAGAAGGTCAATAACCTTGATTCCGGTTTCGAACATCTGAGTCTTTGACTCAAGCTGGTCGAAGGCTGGTGGCTGACGGTGAATTGGCCAACGCTCAGTTACCTCAATTTTTTCGCCTGGCTTAGCGTTTAGAACTTCACCGGTTACGTTGAAAACGTGGCCCTTGGTGACATCTCCAACAGGAACAGAAATTGGCGCGCCAGTGTCAGACACTGTGCCTCCGCGT
>JBIIME010000015.1:0-25747 GCA_044338175.1 Rhodoluna sp. | reverse complement strand
CAGGGTCAACCAGCAAAGCTGGCAACTTATGCCCAGTAATGGCAATAAATTTGCCAAAAACTGGCATTTATGGCCTTCCCAAGCCTAACTTCTAAGCTCTAGCTCCTGATCGATGGTGTTTTTCCGGGCTATGACCCGCCCAGCAAAAATAGCCGGAATAGCGGTCAGGAATAGAAACCACAGCGAGCTGGTCCAGCTGCCAGTTAGCTCGTGCAGCACACCTAGCACCAGGGGACCTAGGGCAGCAGCCAGATAACCAAAGCCCTGGGCAAAACCGGAGATTCGAAGAAGCGTTTCTTGGGTCCGGGACCGAATGTTGAACAAAGCCAAGTTCAATGGAAACAGAATCGGTCCCAGACCAATTAGCACTACCCATATCCAAGAGAGGTTCCCTGGCAAGAAAATAAGCCCCGCGTAACCGGTAAAGAACAACGCTCCACTTAGGTAAATAAGTGGTGCCTGATTTGGGAATCTAACTGCAAGCCGCGGCATCAATAACGCAGCTGGCATTCCCATTCCGGCATACACCGACAAAAGAATTCCTGCTTCCAACGGAGTGGAGCCAGACTCATCAATAAGAATCTGCGGTAGCCAAGCAAAGGCGGCGTAGCCATTTAGCGAAGACACCGCGAAGATTACGACCATTGAAACAGCCGTTGGGGATTTCCAAATCTTTATGTGTCGAACACTAACTGGAATAGAAAGTGTCTGGGTAACTACCGGCTCTTCAATTTTGTTGGAGCGCAAAGCAAAGATCCAAGGAATCATGGCAATTGCTCCAACGATTGCCCACTGGCCTAATGCCAATCTCCAACCAAACTCCTGCGCTACCGGAACAGCAATAAGAGGTGGCGTCAATGCGCTAATGGAAACAATCGTTAGATAAAGCGCAGTCATAGAACCGATTCGATCAGGGAAGTACTTTCTCACCACAACCGGCAGCAAAACGTTTCCCATGCCCATTCCAACAATGGCAACAAATGTTCCAACGCTAAGAAGGGACCAGTCCCCAGAAAATGCCCGAACCAGGTTTCCCAAAACAATAATTAGAAGAAGCACGAGCAAAGCAGCTTCCAAACCGATGCGTCGAGTGAGCATTGGCGCCAAAAGACCACTTAGGGCAAAGCCAAGGGGCGGCAGCATTCCCAAAAAAGAAACCGCCAAGGTCGAAAGCTCAAGGTCCTCGCGAATAAAGGGAATGATCGGCGATAGTGAGGAGACTACAGTGCGAAGGTTTAGGGCCACCAATAAAAGGCCCACCAGGGCAAGGACTCTGCCGTGCAGGGGTTTTATCTTGGGCAAGAGGCTGTTTCTCCAGGTTCGGGGTGAACTTCTAACTTAGCGAAGTCATCAGCCTTCGAAGAGAATCCACTCGACTAGCGCCCTGAGGCCCAAGAGCGCCCGCTGCAACTGCCTCATCGAGGGCACAATCTGGTGAGTCAATTAGGTGGCTGCATCCTCTTGGGCAAGAGCGAATAGTTTCCCAAAGATCTTCGAAGGACCGAAGTAAGTTCTTGGGGTCGATGTGCCCAAGTCCAAAGGAGCGAATCCCCGGGGTGTCAATTATCCAACCATCATCAAGTGCTATTGCGCGAACAGAAGTTGAAGTTTGACGGCCGCGACCGGTAACGGCGTTCACGCTTCCAACTGCTCGATTAGCATCGGGAGATAGCGCATTTACCAAAGTTGATTTACCAACACCGGAGTGCCCCACCAAGACAGTAGTTTCTCCTACTAAAAGGTCAGTAACTTCACTGAGTTGAAAACTATCCGACCTGGTTCGAATGATGGGAATACTTAAGCCTTGGAAGTTATCCAGAAACTCGGAAGGATCAGCAAGGTCAGTTTTTGTGACACAAATTATTGGCTTGAGTCCGGCATCATATGCAGCTGCTAGATAGCGATCAACTAATCGGGTTCGAGGTTCCGGATTAGCAGCGGCAATCACGATCATGAGCTGAGTTGCATTGGCAACAATGACTCTTTCAACCTGATCTGAGTCATCGGCGCTACGCCGAAGCAAAGTAGTTCTTGGTTCGATTCGAACAATTCGAGAAAGCGCACCATCATCCGAAGAGGTATCTCCCGCTAGGGAAACAATGTCCCCAACGGCGGGACCATTATTTCTAAGCTCCTTGGCCAAAGTTGCGTTCACCTGATAGTTACCATCTCGCAGTAGCACCTGATAGCGATTCTTATCGATCCCAATAAGCATTCCAAGTGCTGCTCCGCTGTGATCAGGGCGTATCTTGGTCCTTGGTTTATTTCCTTTGGGGTTGGGACGAGCCTTGAAATCAGACTCGTCTAGGTCGTGAGCTCCTGGCTCTGGTTCATAGAGCCAACTCAACTGGTAGCCCCAAGCATCTTGCTCCAAAGCAATTCAAAACCAGGCATGGTCTTGGAAGTTACCGTGATGTCCTCGATCTCAATGCCTGGAACTCGGAGCCCAATGATGGCTCCGGCGGTTGCCATCCGGTGATCGCCATAGGTTTTCCAAAGGCCACCTCGAAGATCGGCAGGTTCGATAATTAGCCCGTCTTCAGTTTCTGTTGCCCTACCTCCGATGGAGTTAATCTCATCGACTAGTGCCTTTAGACGATTAGTTTCGTGACCTCGAAGGTGAGCTACGCCAGTAATTACCGACTTAGAATTCGCGAGCGCCGCCAGTGCTGCAATTACTGGCGTGAGCTCGCCGGCAGAAGATAAGTCAATCTCGAGGCCTGTGATTTCACCAGTTCCAGTAACGCTCATCCCGGTTCCGTTTCGAGAGACTTGTCCACCCATGAGAGTAAGCAATTGAATAAAGTCATTGCCAACTTGGGTCGTGTTTTCTGGCCAGTTTTCTATTGTCACCGTTCCGCCGGCAACCAGTGCAGCTGCCATAAACGGTCCAGCGTTTGATAGGTCTGGTTCAATCTCTACGGTAAGACCAGAGATTTGTCCTGGCTCAATTCGCCAAGAAGTTTCGCTAAGTCTTGTTACCTTTACTCCTCGCTTGGCGAGGGTGTCGATGGTCATCTCAATGTGCGGCATAGAAGGCAGGTGCTTGCCAACGTGATTCAAGGTAAGTCCATTTTTGAATCTCGCAGCTACCAGTAACAGTCCTGACACAAACTGCGAAGACTCTGAGGCGTCGATTGACAACTCTCCACCCACAACTTCACCGGTGCCATGAATCGTAAACGGCAAGCCAGATCCAGAAACTTCAACACCTAAGGCACGAAGCGAATCAACAGTAGTTTTCATGGGCCTAGATTTTGCTGCAAGATCACCGTCAAAAGAAACTTCTCCTTTCGATAGGGCTGCAACCGGAGGAACAAAGCGCATAACCGTTCCGGCCAGCCCACAATCAATCTGCGCTGGGCCTGAAATTGGCTTGGGTGTGATTCGGAGCGAATTCGGTGTCGATTCGATTTCGCACCCCAGCTGCTGAAGCGCCTCGATCATCAAACTGGAGTCTCTTGATTCCAGGGGGTTCAAGATCTCACTTGGTCCCGAGGCTAGGGCTGAAAGAACCAGCTCACGGTTAGTTAGGGATTTAGAGCCTGGGATACTGACCTTTGCCGAGATAGCCAATTTCGCCAATGGCGCGGCCCATGGGCGGGAATAGCTTTTGTCAGTCATTGGTTTTAAAAGTATCAGTTATGAACCGATAGGACCTAGGCCATGGTTACCACCAGTATTTGCGAGGAGGCTCAATTGGTAGACTCTGAGGCTATGGCCAGCTCAAATAACACAGACTCCGAGCTGAAAATCAAAGATTTTGAGCAGCAGGCACTACCTCTTATGCCTCAGCTATACGGCGCAGCATTGCGCTGGACTAGAAACCCTTCTGATGCCGAAGATCTAGTTCAAGAGGCCATGGCCAAAGCTTTCGTAGCTTGGGGCCAGTATCAGCAAGGTACCAACCTAAAAGCTTGGCTCTATCGAATCATGACCAACACCCACATCAACAGGTACAACAAGCAGCAAAAGGACCCATCTCGTGGTGGCCTAGATGATTTGGAAGATTGGCAACTTGGCGCTGCGGAATCGATTACCGCCACCACAACTCGCTCAGCCGAACTGGAAGCACTAGATCACCTGCCAGCAGACATCATTCGAGACAGCCTTATGGCTATCCCTGAAGAGTTTCGCATGGTGGTTTACTACGCGGTGGTTGATGGACTGCCCTACTCTGAGATTGCCGAAATCATGGGCACTCCGGTTGGAACAGTAATGAGTCGACTGCACCGCGGCAAAAAACTTCTTCGTATACTTCTTGCCGAATACGCTATCGAGCAAGGATACTTATCACCAGACAAGCAAGCGCAGAAAACGGAGCAGAGTTAATGGCGGAATTTGACTGTGAAGAGACCAAGGCGCTGGTCCATGAGTATCTGCATAACGAGTTGCTGCCCGATCAGCAAAAAGACATCACAACACACTTAGCCCTATGCGACTCATGCGAGGAAGAATATGACCTTGAGGTTTATTTGAATCAAGTGATTCAGCGCTCCTGTGATGAAGAGCCGCCAAAGAAACTTGCTGAAAAAGTATTAGCGAGAATTAAGGATATTCAATCTCATTAGCTTTTGCTAAAGCGCGATATCCAACTGCTTAGCTATTTTCTTACAGCGATTCTGGATAGATTTCGCACCAGACTTATTTGCTTTTCTCAGACGCGGGATAAAGTCCTGCAGAAGACTCTGATCCAATTCTGCAAAGTCAGCAGCTGTTTGAAGACAGTAATACCCTACAATTTTGCTTTTATCGGTTTCCGACCAGTCCATAAAAACCTCGTACGCCTTTTGCCTTTGAGCCTTGGTTAGCTCCAAATGAGAAAACAGTTGGGGGATATGCCATCTGACTTCCTGCTGAGTGTATTTAGCTAAGTTTTTTATGAGGTCTTTAGCGAAAGGAGTAACTGAACCCGGAGATTGCTCTGCAACCCTCATTGCTACATAGCTTGCTCGCATTGCTACGACGGCGTCTTGATCGAAAAACAGATCATAAATCTCAGGAAGTCCAGATGGAGATTTCAAGAGTGCTTGAATAACTTGATCCGCTGACCCAATAGAGGTTCTAGTTCCCCCAGATAGCTTTTGCCTAATTCCAGACATAAAACCCTTTCAGTTTCCTAGAAACTAAATTAGTTTTATTCTTCGCCCTCTTCAAGTCCTAACCACTGGTACCAGCCGCGGTTCAGCACCAGCCAAGCCATTAATCCATAGCCGGTTTGCCCAGGCATATTTCTAGCCGATGCTTCGAGCTCTAGGTTGTAACCCTCGTGATCTACCAGCGGGTGAAAAAAGTCTACGAAGGTGACACCTCTTCTACTGCAGACGTCTTCGTAACCGGTGGCCAGATGCTCAATCTCATAATTCAGCGCTTTGTTGAAACTGGGGGGAGGGCCAACAACAAAAACCGAAATCTCACTTCTGCGAGCTTCATCAACCACTGTCGCAAGATTCAGTCTCGATCTAGAAACCGAAATCCCTTCGCTCGCGTCGGAATTACCAAGAGCTATCACCAAGCGGTTATCGGTTTCTGGCCTGAAGCGTCGTTGAACTTCTTGACTCCAGCGCTCCACCAATGACGCGCTGGTTTCACCAGGTGAAGGCACGTTATAGATGTCAATTATCGGATCTTCTACCGGGGTCCTGGCAATAACCCTGCCAACCCAACCCATCGCCTTGACATCACCGATTGCGGTTGTTGTCTCATCGCCAAGAATTACGATGCGAGTGTCTAACCGCTCGGTGTTTTCCATTTTCTAGAGAGCTAGCGCCCTGGTTATTAGATCTGCTTGCTCAACGGCGTGACGCTTGGCTGAACCGGTGGCAGGAGAAGCGCTGGCTGGACGAGACACAAGGGTAGCGACCTGCCCGTTCATATACTTCGGTAAGAACAGACCCACGTAGGTCCAAGGTCCCTGGTTAGCTGGCTCATCCTGGACCCAGAACAATTCGGCATTTGGATACTGAGCGTAAGTTGCCTTAATCTCGTCTACCGGAGTTGGGTATAGCTGCTCGATACGGACAACGGCAATTTTCTTCTCGCCTCGTTTTTCGATCTCAGCCATAAGGTCCCAGTACACCTTGCCGGAACAAAGAATAACTCTGCGAACTGCAGCGTTATCTAGACCCTGCTGGTCTGAAATAACCGGCTGGAAAGTTCCTTGAGTAAATTCCTGCACCGAAGACGAAGCCGCCTTCAATCTCAGCATGGACTTCGGTGTGAAAACAACCAGCGGTCTTCTAGGCCTGGTGTAAGCCTGACGGCGAAGTAGATGGAAGTGCGATGCTGGAGTGCTCGGTTGAGCAACAGTCATATTGTTTTCCGCACACAACTGCAAGAATCTTTCAATGCGAGCAGAGGAGTGATCCGGCCCCTGTCCTTCGTAGCCGTGTGGCAACAAGAGAACCAAGCTTGACTGCTGGTTCCATTTTTGCTCAGCGGAAGAAATGAATTCATCCACGATTGTTTGTGCTCCGTTTACAAAGTCACCAAACTGAGCTTCCCAAAGAACTAGGGCATCCTTGTTCTCAATTGAGTAACCATACTCAAAGCCCATGGCTGCGTACTCGCTCAACAATGAGTCGTAAATCCAAAACTTAGCTTGACCTTGACGCAGGTTGCGAAGTGGGATCCATTCTTGGCCGTTCACGCGGTCGTGGAAAACTGCGTGGCGCTGAACGAATGTTCCTCGCCTGGTGTCTTGACCCGCCATTCGTACCGGCACGCCATCCATAACCAGGGAACCCAGGGCAAGCAATTCTCCAAAGCCCCAGTCGATACCGCCTTCGCGGCTCATCTCTACTCGCTTGGTCAAAAGCTGCTGAAGCTTGGGGTGAACGGTAAAGCCTGGAGGAGTGTTGTTATGCGCGTCTCCGATGACTTGGATGACATCCTGGGACACGGCGGTTGGCCGCAGTAACTCTGGAGCATCGCTGGCGGTAGTTCCGATACCAACTCTTCGTGGGATCAGTTCAATGGGAGCAGCCATAGCTTCATGGACATCAACGAAAGCCTTTTCTAGGCGCTGCTGGAAGTCAGAGTTGGCAGCCTCAAATTCGCCTTGAGTTAGGTCCCCCCGACCAACAAGAGATTCTAGATATAGCGTTCTAACAGATCGCTTGGCTTCAATCAGGTTGTACATCAGAGGCTGGGTCATCGAAGGATCGTCTCCCTCGTTGTGGCCTCTGCGGCGGTAGCAGATGAGGTCAATAACGACATCGTTTTTGAACTCCATGCGGAACTCGAATGCTAGTTTCGCTACGCGAACCACTGCCTCTGGATCGTCACCGTTTACGTGGAAAATCGGAGCTTGGATAGCTTTGGCAGAGTCGGTTGAGTAAACAGTTGAGCGAGACTCCGAAGGAGGAGTGGTGAAACCAACTTGGTTATTAATCACCAAGTGAATGGTTCCACCGGTTTTGTATCCGCGAAGCTGTGCCATGTTCAAAGTTTCTGGAACCACACCTTGGCCTGCAAATGCTGCGTCACCATGTATCAAAACAGGAATGACAGGGAACTCACCCTTTTGAATAGTGTTTAGTCGATCAAGCTTCGCTCGAACTACACCTTCAAGAACTGGGTTAACGGCTTCGAGGTGAGATGGGTTTGCAGCAAGGGATACTTTCACCTTGTTGCCTTCGAGGCTTTCGAAAACGCCCTCAGTGCCTAAGTGGTACTTCACGTCTCCCGAACCCTGAACGGTTTTAGTGTCGGTATTTCCTTCAAACTCTTTGAATACTTGACCGTAAGTTTTTCCAGCGATGTTTGTTAGAACGTTCAAACGACCGCGGTGAGCCATACCAATACAAACCTCATCAATGGCAGCATTCGCGGCTGACTGGAGAATTTCATCCAACGCAGCGATGGTGCTCTCGCCACCTTCAAGGCTGAAGCGCTTTTGTCCTACGAACTTGGTTTGCAAGAATGTCTCAAAGGCTTCTGCTTCATTTAGCTTGCTAAGAATTCGAAGCTGTTCTTCACGGGTTGGCTTGGCGTAGGAAGTTTCCAATTTCTCTTGGAACCATTTGCGCTGAGCTGGGTCTTGGATGTGCATGTATTCCACACCAACTGTGCGGCAGTAGGAATCACGAAGGATCTTGAGAATGTCCCTAAATGGAGCCTTCTGATTCCCACTGAATCCACCGGTTCGGAAAGTGCGGTCTAGATCCCAGAGGCTTAACCCGTGATTTAGAACATCTAGATCAGGGTGGGTGCGCTGGCGGTATTCCAGTGGGTCGGTGTCAGCCATAAGGTGACCGCGAACTCGGTAAGCGTTGATTAGCTCCTGGATTCTGGTGGACTTCTCACGATCATCTAGCCCATCACGATCAAAATCTGGAACCCAACGCACTGGCTCGTATGGAATTCGAAGGTCAGCAAAAATCTGATCGTAGAAACCTTCCTCGCCCAACAACAAGCCGTGAACAATCTTCAGGAACTCTCCGCTACCAGCGCCTTGAATTACGCGGTGATCATAGGTGGAAGTAAGAGTGATGGTTTTGCTGATTCCAATTTTTGCAAGCTGAGCATCACTCATTCCTTGGAATTCAGCTGGGTAATCGAGTGCACCAGCACCAACAATGCAACCTTGATTCTTGGTGAGCCTTGGGACCGAATGCACAGTTCCAATACCACCTGGATTGGTAAGCGAAATAGTGGTTCCCTGGAAATCTCCCGCAGTCAAGGTGTTCAATCTTGCGCGGGTAACTAGGTCTTCATATGCTGTGAGGAACTCAGCAAAGTTCAATCTCTGTGCACGCTTGATGTTTGGAACTAGCAGCGCTCTGGTGCCATCAGGTTTTGGGATGTCGATTGCCAGACCAAAGTTTACGTTCGCCGGTTGAACGACAACAGGTTTCTCGTCAACGATGTCGTAGTAGACATTCTGGGAAGGGAATTTCTTTAGAGCCTGAATGATTGCAAAACCGATTATGTGGGTGAAGGAAATCTTTCCGCCCCTGGTGCGAGAAAGGTGAGAGTTGATAACCAGTCGGTTATCAATCATTAGCTTCGCAGGCAAAGTTCGAACGCTTGTTGCGGTTGGAACCTGAAGGGACAGATCCATATTAGTTGCAATGGTTTTTGCCATACCCTTTAGCGGAGAAACTAGATCTTGCTCTTGTTCGGCAGAATCTTCAGTGACGATGTTTATGGATTCGGTTACTGGCGCTTGGGCTGGGATTGGCTGCGGCTTTGCTTCGACAGCAGTTGTCTTTGCAACCACGGGAATTGAAGAGGTGGCGTTAGAGACTTGCGGGGGAGTTGCTGGCGCATAAGCCAATGGGGCTGCTGGTGATGCTTCGGAGGGCTTGTAGCTTTCAAGAATGGGCCACCATTCTTTGTCTACAGAGTCAGGATTTTGACGATATTTTTGATACATTTCGTCGACTAACCACGAGTTGGCTCCGTAGTCGTCTTGCAATCCTTCACCGGACACAGAAAGAACTCCCTATTTTGTTGGGTTGAATGACACCTATATCTTACGCTCTCAAGAGCTCAAGAAACGAGGCGGGACAAGCGTTAGCTACCGCCTAAGCGGGCCACTTACCTCTCGAATACTGCTCAGGCCACTGGACTTCGGCTCTCAATTCGGCTGCCGCTCGAAGCGGCCAATAGGGATCTCTAAGAGAAGCCCTGGCAATCAAAATCACATCTACTTTTCCTGATTGCAAAATCTGTTCTGCTTGGTGAGCATCTGTGATCTGACCAACTGCGCTTACAGGTTCAGAAATTCGATCCGCAACATACTCAGCAAGTGGCACCTGGTAACCAGGGCCAGAAGGGATCTTTACGCCGGTGATGATTCCTCCACTCGAAACATCAATTAGGTCTACACCTGCTTGAGTTGCCCAACTTGAAACAGTTGCAGTTTGTTCTTCATCCCAACCACCTTCTGCGTAGTCAGTTGCCGAAAGTCTTAGAAAAACCGGCATGGTTTCCGGAACTGATTTTCTGATTGAGGCGATAACTTCCATAAGCATTCGTGCACGATTTTCAAGAGATCCTCCATACTCATCGTCACGATCGTTACTTAGTGGAGATAGGAACTGATGCAAAAGGTAGCCGTGCGCACCGTGAATCTCTACCGCATCAAAGCCTGCTTCAACTGAACGCTTCGCCGCCTTGCCAAACGCGTCAACTAATTCAGCAATTTCTGTAACATTCAGTTTTCTGGGAGCAGCGTAATCACCAAAGGCTTGGTTAGTAGACGAGACAGTTTCCCAACCGCCTTCTGCAAGAGAGATTGATCCAACCCCGGAGCTCTCGCGGTGAGTAGAAGCTTTGCGACCAGCATGGGCTAGTTGCATCGCCATCTTTGCGCCGTGGTTGTGAGCTAGCTCAACAATTTTCTTCCAAGCTTGAGTTTGCTCGTCGTTCCAGATTCCGGTGCACCATGGGGTGATTCTTCCCTCAGGGGACACTCCAGATGCTTCCACGATTATCAGTCCAGCACCACCGACTGCTCTTGAAACCAGGTGTACCTCCTGCCAACTTCCAGGGACGCCATCTTTGTTCTCACAGGAGTACTGACACATCGGGGAGATCCAGATTCGGTTTTTGACCTCTAGGTTGCGAAGCTTGATTGATTCAAAGAGCTTTGGCATTTAGGTTCCTTCTTTCAATCAACAGCGTACCCAGTGCGGTGAACAAGCCAAGCGCTACTCCAAGCCCAAGGGCGATGTTGAGGGGAACAATGATGGTTAGGAAGCCGATTATTGCTGGTCCTGCTAAAACACCCGCATACGTGATTCCAACCACCTTGGACATGTTTCTGCCGGTATGTGATTTCTCGCCAACCTCGGCAGAGTAAGCAAACAGCTGCGGCACCACTCCTGCGATACCAATTCCTGCAATCAACCAACCAAGCAGTGCAACCGGGGAAGAAGTGGAAATTACAACAAGGCTCGTTCCAACCGCAGACACCAGTGAGCCGTATCTAATTACAAAAATACGACCTCGAATCGCAACCAGCTTGTCAATCACCAATCTGGTAATTCCCATTGCTCCAGCAAACACCGCAAGAGCAAGCGAGGCGTAGGCATCGGTTGTTTCTAGAATTCTTGCGTGGTGCAAGGCGGACCAGTCGATACCAGTACCTTCGGCAATGGCCGCAGCTCCGGCCATCGCACCAAGAAATAACACGTACCCAAGAACTTTTCTATTCTTGGTGTTGCCGGCTTTGAGTTTCTGTTTCTCTGTGATCTTTTCTTCGCGAGTTGCTTCAGAAACCAGCTTCTGGTTTGGATTATCAGGAAGCAGCCAACCTCGCATAGAAACTGCAACAATTAAAGTTCCTATTGCAGCCAGAGTTAGTGTGGTCTGCATTTCAAGATTGTTTGCTAAAGCAAGTCCACCCAGCGTTGCACCCAGTAGACCACCCAGTGACCACATCGCATGGAATGCAGAAAAGATTGGCCGTTTGTAAGCCTTCTCAACTTCAACAGCGTGGGCGTTCATGGCTACATCGGTCGCTCCGATACCCAAACCCAAAACAAATAGCGCCAAACCAAGAGTGAGGGTGTCGCTTGCAAGTCCCGGAAGCAGCATCATTAGCCCCATAAGAAGCGCCGCTAGGAATGTTGCAGTTTTAGAACCGACTCGATCAATGAAGTGCCCAACAAGCTGGCTCGCAGTTAGCGCTCCAGCGCCAAGAACAAGGAGCAAAGCACCAATGGTGGAGTGCGAGATCTCCAGCTTGTTCTCCACGTAGGGAATGTGCACAGCCCAGAAAGTCATCGCGGATCCCGCGATGGTGAAGTAAGCAAAAACTGCAAACCGTGCTTTTTGCAGACTCGTCATGATGCTCCTCGATAGGCCAACACCACCTATCTTAGATAGCCTGTCAGGCATGGGAATCAGAGTGAATCAAGTCGCAATTTTGAGAATCAGCTCACTGGTTGCCTCATCCTTCTTGGTTCACCTTTGGGCTCTGACCGCTAGCAAGTTGTTCCCCGACGCCATCTCCTTTGGCGACCTTAGTCTCTATGACTACTGGGCCTACCAAGTTGAGAACGGAACAGGGATCTACGGTTTAGCAACCGAATGGGTTTATCCAGCTTTAGCCTTTTTACCGATCTGGATTGCAGGCGCAATCAACATAGTCAGCTATGAAATTTCCTGGCTGCTGATAGTTTTCGCGCTCAATACGGCAGCCATTTTGCTTATGGTTCGTCCAGCAGATAACGGAAAGCTATTTTCTGGGACCCACGCCAGCTGGGCTTTTATTGCTGCGCTATTTTTGCTGGGACCAGTTGCAGTTTCGCGAATCGATTCGGTGAGTGCTGCTCTAGCGATTTTTGGTTTGGTAGCGATAAGCAGGAAATCCTCGGGGATAGCTGCAGCACTATTCACATTTGCTGGCTGGATCAAGATCTGGCCGATTGCTTTATTTGCGGCATTGGCTGCAACATTCAAAAAGAGACTCGAAGCATTTGTTGTTGCAGCATTGATTAGTGCGAGCGTTATTGCTGTTGGGGTAATCGCTGGTGGAACGAAGGTGTTCAGCTTCGTTACACAACAGCAAGAACGAGGAATTCAAATCGAGTCAGTTATGGCCACACCTTGGATGTGGCTAGCCAAATTTGGATCTGCGGATTTGTTTTTTGACGACGTAATTCTAACCAATCAGGTTTCTGGATCGTTAGTTCAGGAAATTGCTTCGGTTTCGAATTACATTTTGCTTGGTGCGCTGGGCATTACATTTTTCTTAGCCATTCGGGCCGTTCGTGCTGGACGCGATCGTACTCAAGTTTTTGTCTTGGCAGCACTAACAGGTGTATTGGATTTGATTGTCTTCAACAAAGTTGGCTCCCCGCAGTTCATGATTTGGTTGGTGGCTGTACTGGTAGCTCTGGTTTACTTTGGTATCAATAAATCCAAGCTGGCCTTAGCTTTCGGTGCAGCCATACTGCTACTAACCCAGCTTGTTTATCCGATCTTTTATGTTGAACTGCTGGCTTTAGAGACCTTGCCACTAGGGCTACTAACTCTTAGAAACTTGTTGTTGGTTGCACTACTGATATGGGCAAATCTTCAGCTTTCAAAGAAAGCTGAAGAAACAACTAGCTAAGTGCGTCGATAGCTAACTCCGCGAGCAAAGCCGCACCGTCAGCAAGTACTGCATCGTCGAAGACTGCTTTATTGGAGTGGTTGGTGGCAGCTGTTGACACATCCACTCCCATAGGTGCCGCACCCATGAATACGAACGCTCCCGGAATCTCGTGCACTATTGAGGCGAAGTCTTCACCACCGGCTATTGGGGTTGGCAAGTTTATGTATCTTCCCGACCCAAACAGTCTTGCTGTGACTTCTTCAACCGACTTGATTGCTTCCGGGTTATTCATCAAGACCTTGGTAGCCCTGGTGAACTCCACGGTTGCGGTAAGGCCAAAACCTTTGGCAATAGATTCGACTAATTCTTTGGTGAAAGTTTTTAGTTTGGCGGCGTTTTCTTCTGAGAACACACGCACCGTTGCACCAAACGATGCAGATTCTGGAATAACGTTTGTTGTTGCCTGATCGCCAGCGCTGACCCAACCGATGTTTACAATCACCGGATCAAAAGCATTGAAGCGTTTGGTAACCATTGTTTGAAGAGCTGACATGATTTCGTTTAGCACACTTATTGGATCTTTTGACAACCAGGGCATTGATCCATGTCCACCACTGCCACTCACGGTTACAAACAAATCTCCAGCTGATGCCATCAGCGGACCTGCTTTTGAGCCCATCATGCCAAGTGGGTAGGAGCTAAATACGTGAAGCCCATACGCGCGAATCGGCTTACTGCCAGTGACCATGTGATCGCCTTGCTCTAGCATCACATCTGCTCCGTGGTGACCTTCTTCGCCCGGTTGGAAAAAGATGATCACATCGCCTTTGAGCTGGTGTTTTCTTGAAGCAAGAATCTTGGCGGCGCCAACTCCCATTGCCATGTGTAGATCGTGACCACAGGCGTGCATATAGCCATTTGTTGACGCGTAATCTAAACCGGTGTCTTCAACAACCGCTAAGGCATCCATGTCCGCACGAAGCAAAACAGTTGGTCCAGGCTGTGATCCTTTGATGTGAAGAACAGCTGAGCTGATTTGCTCACTTGTTGTAATTGTTCCCAATTCCTCGATTTGCTCGAGGATAACTTTTAGAGTGTTGGGCAACTCAAGACCGAATTCTGGAATGGTGTGCAGTCTTCTTCTGAGGGTCTGCAGTTCTGGAAGCATGGCTTGGGCTTGGGCTAGCACGTCTTGGGTCATGGTTTTATTGTGCCACTAGAGCCCTAGCATTTATACATGTTCTTTGAAGCAATGGATCAGTCTTGGCAGCACCTACTGGAGCCAAGAAAGGACCTACTTGATCGAATTGAGCAGGAGCTATCAAAGCTTCAGAATCTCACTCCTAACCCCAATCAAGTCATGCGCGCTTTTGAATTGCCGATTGCAAAAGTGCGAGTGCTGCTGCTTGGTCAAGATCCTTACCCAACCGACGGGATGGCTTGTGGACTAGCTTTTGCGAATGCACCTGGGACCAAGACCCCTCAGAGCCTCAAGAATCTCATGAAGGAACTTCAAAGTGACCTACCTGGAATTTCAGCCTTGGCTGACATATCCAGGTGGAGCAATCAAGGAGTTATGCTTTTGAACTCTGCCTTGACAACAGAAGTTGGCACGTCTGGCTTACACCAAAGTCTTTGGCGGAAGTTTATTGAGGACACAGTATCTGCGCTTGACCACGCAAGAGCAGGCAAGCTGGTTTGTTTGAGCTTAGGGTTAGAGGCTAAAAAATTGGCAAGCTTCGTTGAACTCGGTGAGGTTGTTGACGCCCCGCACCCCAGTCCGCTCTCGGCTCACCGTGGTTTCTTTGGGTCACAAATTTACTCACGAGTGAACCAGGCACTTAGCGACCAGGGCCAAGAACCAATAGATTGGTCTTGTTAGGGGAGTAAATGGCAAATAAATTTTTGGGCATCTTTAGCTCTAGGCACAAAGCCTCTTCGTCTTCTAATCAATCTGCCAAGATTCGTGAAGCAACATCTTCGGATTGCGCTGCGATTTGTGAGATCTATAACTTCTATATCAGCGGTTCAGTTATCACTTTTGATGAGCAACTCATGGAACCAAGCGCTTGGGTGGAAAAGCTAAAACACGTAAAAGAACTTGATTTGCCTTTCTTAGTTGCAACTTCAGATTCGGGAGAGGTGCTGGGTTTCGCATATCTTGCCCCCTGGCGTCAAAAGTCGGCATATCGCAAAACAGTTGAGAACACTATTTATCTAAAGCATTCTGCTGTTGGGCAAGGCATTGGCCCAAAACTTCTTTCTGAGCTTTTGCGATTAGGTAAGGAAGCTGGCATTAAAGAGGTGGTGGCGGTTATCTCAGACAGTGAAGCCGATACCTCTATACACATGCATAAGCAGTTCGGATTCAAGAAAGTTGGCCAGCTACCTGGTGTGGGCAACAAGTTCAACCGCTGGCTTGGCGTGATCTTGATGCAAAAGAGCCTGTAAGCCTGACCTAAATAGAAAAAGACTCGCTAACTTGCGAGTCTTTTTGCTTGTGGTGCGGAAGGTGGGACTTGAACCCACACGTCCTTTCGAACGCTGGAACCTAAATCCAGTGCGTCTGCCAATTTCGCCACTCCCGCGTTCCTCCAATAGTCTAGCCAAAGATTTTGAGTTGGGAATGGGGTATTTGGCTAACGCTTGGACAGGTGCAGATTAGTTCCGGAGCGTAAACTGGAATCTCTCACTTACAAGGGGTTTTGCATGTCGCAATCATCGGTTTACCAGCTTCTTGCAGATGGCGTCAGTCTGGTTATTGATACCTCCAGCGGCACACCAGTTATTGCTCATTGGGGAAAAGACGTTGGCCTTGAACAACTAGAGGATCAGGTCCGGGCAATTCTTAGTGAGCCAATTCCCTACGCCTCAATAGACCAACCCCAAAACCCTGGCGTTTGGAGAGAAAACTCAAGAGGTTTCCTAGGTAGGCCAGCGCTGTCGGGTCACCGCTTGGGTCAAGATTGGTCACCAATTTTCGAACTCAAGAGTTCAGAGAGAACTGAAACAAACCTTTCTTTTGTCTCGGAAGATTCCTTAGCTGGGATTCGAGTCACGGTAGGCTACCAAATGCTTCCAAGCGGAGTCGTTCTTGTTTCGCAATCTGTTTCAAACACGGGAACCTCGGATTACTTCTTGGAAGAGCTCCTTACCTGGCTTCCTTTACCCGATCAGGCCACGCAGACCATGGACTTCACGGGTCGCTGGGTTCTTGAGCGTCAACCGCAGCGAAGACAGATTCAGTCTGGAACTTGGTCACGAGAGGTTCGCGAGGGTCGAACCGGACACGACTACACGATTGTTCAATTGGCACTAACCGAAGGTGCTAACTATCAACAGGGCGAAGTATGGTCCACCGGTTTGATGTGGTCGGGAAATAGTCGACACCTGGTTGAGAAACTCCCTTCCGGACGTTCAACTATCGCAGCAGGGGAGCTACTACTTCCTGGAGAAATGATTTTGAAGCCAGGGCAAAGCTATGAGGCACCAACTGTTGTAGCAACTTACTCTTACTCAGGCATTGACCAAGTCAGCGACAGAATATATCGCTGGCTTCGAACGCGGCCGAATCATCCAACAAGCATTAGACCACGCCCAATCACACTGAATGTTTGGGAGGCTGTCTACTTCAATCACAATCTTGAAAAGTTAATTCAACTAGCCGATGTAGCCAAAGAGGTTGGCGTTGAGCGAATGGTGCTCGATGACGGGTGGTTTGGCTCCAGAAGAGATGACTCAAAGGGTCTGGGTGATTGGGTCGTATCCAAGGAGGTCTGGCCAGAGGGCCTCAAACCTCTGATTGATCGAGTCAAGTCAAATGGAATGGAGTTTGGTCTTTGGTTCGAAGGTGAAATGGTTAACGCTGATTCGGATCTTTATCGAGCCCATCCGGAGTGGATTCTAAATTCCGGTGATCGAATTCCACCGGAAGCTAGGCATCAGCAAGTTTTGGACCTGACCCATCCAGGCGCCTTTGAACATGTCTTCAATCAAGTTGACGCAATCTTGTCCAATAACGACATCTCATACATCAAATGGGATCACAACAGAGTTCTTACCGAACCTAGCCACCTAGGTCAGGCGGCGGTTCACAATCAGACTTTAGCTATTTATCGAATGTTTGATGAGTTGAAGAAAAAACACACAGGTTTGGAAATCGAATCTTGCTCCTCAGGCGGTGGACGTATCGATTTAGGTATGGCTCAGCACGTTGATAGATTCTGGACGTCAGATTCAAATGACGCTTTAGAGCGGCAATACATACAGCGGTACACGCAAATTGCTATTCCGCCCGAGATGCTGGGCTCACACATCGGACCAACCCTAGGTCACATCACCGGCAGAACCCACAAGCTATCTTTCAGAGCCATCACTGCGTTATTCGGTCACGCCGGAATCGAATGGGATCTAACCGAAACAAGCGAACTGGAAAGAACTCAGCTAAAGTCCTGGACCGATTACTACAAGAAAAACCGTTCCCTAATTCACTCTGGCAAGATAGTTCGCGTGGATCAACCCGACGAATCTACATTTGTTCATGGTGTAGTGGCCCAGGATAAATCAAAAGCCCTGTTTGCTTTTGTTCAATTGCGGCCAGCGGGCGGGACACTTCCTGGGTCTTTAAGATTTGAAGGGCTGGATCCAGTCGCAAGTTACAAAGTGATTGCGGAACAACCCTGCGGCCCGGCAATGGTTATGTCCCAGAAGTCACCTAGCTGGCTTGAAGGAGCGACGTTTACTGGCCAAGCGCTATCCACAATAGGTTTAAGGCCGCCAATCCTGGCGCCAGAAAACGCCATTTTGATTTCTCTCGAAAAGCTTTGATCTCAAATTCCTCGAACCTTCGGATTGTGTCTTAGCGCCAACAGGCTGTGGATAAGAGTCAGCGCTAAAGCGAAAATTTAGGCAAGCTAGCCCTCCAACTATTCGTGGAGGGTAAATGATTTCGCTGGCATCAAGACTCTCAGAGCGAGCTCGACGAGAAATTGTTGAATCTAAACGGAGCCCCTCCGAAGCAATTGACGCGGTAATTGATTTCTCAGTCGAGCAAGACCCCTCCAATCACTTGCTTGTTGACGAATCCGTACTTCGGTCAGAAATCCAAGATCGACTATCCGGCTACGGACCCCTGCAACCTCTCTTGGATGCCCCATCAATCGAAGAGATTTGGATTAACTCCACAACTGAAGTTTTCGTCGCCAAGTCTGGTATTACCCGGAAGCTTCCAATTGCCATACCTCAGGAACTTTTGGCCACTCTGGTTGAAAAGATGCTTCGAGCAACTGGCAGAAGAGTGGATCGCTCGTCTCCGTTTGTCGATGCTTCGCTTCAAGATGGCTCAAGACTCCATGTTGTCATTCCAGACATCACAAGAAACTCATGGAGCATAAACATTCGAAAGTTTCCTAGCAGTGTCTACTCCCTTTCGGATCTAGTCGAGTTCGAGTCAATCAGCGCAATACAAGCAAACTTTCTTTCCGAAGCAGTAACCGCGGGAAAGAACCTGCTGGTTTCCGGTGCCACTCAAGCTGGAAAGACCACTTTGCTTTGCGCTTTACTAAATGAAGTTGCCAAAGAACATCGCATAGTAACCGTTGAGGAAACTTTTGAAATTCGAATCGAGAATGCCGACTGGGTAGCCATGCAAACCAGGCAGCCAAACCTCGAAGGCGTTGGGGAAATCTCTTTGCGCCGGTTGGTAAAAGAGGCACTTCGCATGCGACCTGGTCGCATAGTGGTTGGTGAGGTTAGAGAGGCAGAAAGCTTCGACTTACTGATTGCCCTAAATTCAGGGCTTCCTGGTTTGTGCACCATTCACGCTAACTCGGCCAAGGACGCTGTGGCAAAGCTCTGCACGCTACCTCTTTTGGCGGGCGCCAACATTTCTGCCGAGTTTGTTAACCCCACTGTTGGTTCCTGCATCGACTACGTAGTTCACTGCCAGATGCTTCCATCTGGTGCTCGAAGAGTCCAGGAAATAGCGCAAGTTAGTTGGGATTTAGAAAAGGCTTGCCTGAAAGTTACGCAGGTGAAGCTTTGAATGCTCTAATGCTGCAACTTCAGGCGGCAGGCCTTGGGCGCTACCGGCCTTGGCACTTTATCGTCACTGCAGTTTCTTTGTCGGTTGTTGTGGGTAGCTGGATGCAGCTAACCTTCAAAGTCCTAGGACTTAGCCTGTCTATGGCAGCTGCAGTGACCGGTGTTTGTTTCGAGGTTGTCAACCTGCGAGCAAAAAGTAGAAGTGATGCTATTGCAAAGTTGTGGCCAGAAGTCATCGAGTCGCTTGAGTCTGCTGCCAAAAGCGGCATCGGACTTATTGATTCGATCAGTGAACTTGCAGAGTCGGGGCCTTGGCAAATACGAAAACAGTTCGCCAGTTTTGTCCAGCGAATTGACAGCGGCCAAAGTGTTAATGAATCACTGACGGCTCTCAAGAACGAACTCGGTCAGCTACACGCTGATCGACTGATTGAACTAATCCGAATAGTTTATCTCTCTGGTGGCGCAGGTTACCTGGACTCACTTAGGGCACAAGCGCAGATAACAAGATCAGAGACTGCAACATGGGGAGAACTGGAATCCAAGCAGAGCTGGGTTACCGGAACTGCAAAACTTGCTCTGGCTGCCCCCTGGATAATCGTTCTCTTTTTGGCAAGCAGACCAGAGAACGTTCAAATCTACAACACCAACGAGGGCCTGACAATTTTGTTGGCAGGGCTGACAGTTTCATTGATTGCTTATCGCTTGATTGGGGTGTTGGGAAAGTTGGCAAAACCTAAGAGGGTGTTTGTTACTTGAGCTCTGCACTTTTGATATCAATTTCCTTTGGGATCGGTGTATCGGGTCTGTATTACAACCTCATTGGCGCCCCCCGCGCAAGCCTCGCTAATCGAATCCTTATGACTGCAGAAGTGAGGCCAAACAAAGAAACCATCTTTGACATCAAGAAGATGCTGGAGCGCCTTGGCCTAAAGTTCCAGGCCAAAAGCTCAAAAAAGATTTCACAAGCCCTGCTTGAATTGCCTGAGGTATTGGATCTGATAATAGTTAGCCTTCGCTCTGGCGAGGGGATCTACCAAAGCCTCCAGATGGTGGTGCCCCGGGCGAGCGGTGAGTTCGCGCGAGAGCTATCGAAATGCCTTGATGCCGTAAATTACGGCGCAGCCATAGCTGACGAGATTCGAAAGCTCCCACATTTCTTAGCCCATCCCCAGTTCGCTGAGTTCGCTAACAAGATCGCCATGTCATTAGCAAGGGGCACACCACTAGCAAAGATGCTGGAAGACCAGGCCAGTAGTGCTCGATCCGAAATTAGAAACCAACTTTTGCGTCAAGCGGGTAAGAACGAGACCAGAATGCTGGTTCCGCTAGTTTTCTTGATCTTGCCAGTGATCGTTCTATTTGCCGTATACCCAAGTCTGAAGTTACTGAACTTCGGCTTTCTATAAAAAATAAGGAGAGAAAATGAACAAAACCAACATTGGAGATGAGTCGGGAGACGTTCCTGGCTGGGTGCTTATCAGCTTGATGACTGCTGGGCTGGTGGTTGTGATGTGGTCCTTTGCGGGCCCAGCACTGCAGGGTGTATTTCAACAAGCGATGAATCGTGTGGTCAGTTTCTAGAGAACGCGGTTCGGCCGTAGCGGATTTTGTGCTGGTGGCTTTTCCCATGCTGGCGCTCTTGGTTGGGACAGTGTCCGTTGGATTAGCTTCTTACGCCCGAACTGTAATTCTCGACGCGACTATAGAAGGCGCAAGATTCGCCTCACTGGCAGACCAAAACACGAATTCCGGAATCGAAAAGACTAAGCAACTTGTGCGATCCGCGCTAGGACAAAATGTTGTCATTGACGTTGTTGCCTCTTCAGTTCGCCTAGGTTCTGTCGAGTCAATTCGTTTTGTGTCTAGTGCTGAATTTAACTTTGCACCTGGAAACAGAATTCTGACAGTTAGTTCGGTTGCTACACGTGAAGCTATCTACTGACCTCAGCAGCGATCGAGGATCTGCGATCGTTGACTTTATTGGTTTTGGATTGTTGCTTCAAATACCAGTTTTGCTGTTCGCAACTTTTGCGCTTTCTACTCAGCATCAACAGTTTGCTCTTGAGGCTATCGCTCGACATGGAATTAGAGCTCATGTGCTTGTTCCTGACAAAGCGAGTACCGCAAGAGTCATTCGCGAAATTGCATGGGATTTTGGATTAAAGCAACAAGATCTAGTTTGGAGCCTCAGCTGCAATCCCGATCCGAAGTGTCTTTCCCCAGGATCAATAGTTCGTTTAGAAATCAAACTAGGAGGTTTGAGTGCAGAGGCTTTACAGGGAATGTAGCTTTGATGAGCAAGGATCGATGGCTCCGCTTGGAATAGGTCTTTCTTTATTAAGCCTGATGACCACTCTGGTTATCTTGGCAGCGGGAAGCTTGTATCTTTCTGAGCGGAGACTAACCTCGGTTGCTGAATCAACGGCTCTGTACGCACTAGCCAAATCCGACTCCATATCAAACCAGAGTCTTCCGCAATACGCAGGAGAGTTTCTTGAGATGCATCCATTAAAAGGTCTTCACGAAGTTTCGTTGATTGAGGCAAGTTCCAGAGATGGATCCACGGTTCGAGTGAGGCTGTGTTCGCTTTGGCGACCACTTTTTGATAGCTACATATTTTCAGACGTCGGCATGATCTGCTCCGAAGGTTTGGCTCGCCGGGGTAAGTAACGGTGCGCCATTAAGGCACCCACGATTCCCAAACCAGAAACGGTGAACATGGCAAAAGATAGACCGACTAATGCGGTTACCCCCGAGATCACTAGCGGCGCTGCCGCAACACCTGAGTCAACCAATAATCGGTATGAGGCTAGGAATTCATTTCGCTCACCTTTTGGGGCTAGGTCTGCGCCAATAACCAAGATGATTCCACTGCCAACACCGTTAGCCATTGACATCAATAGAGCAACTGCAAGGAACGTGGTTTCGTCGGTTGCCAAGGTAAGAAGTGAGAAAGTTAGAGATAGCCCTAGCAATGTTGGAAGAGCAGACCACCTTCTACCAAAGCGATCCATAATTTGACCAGAAGTATAGGCGAGCGCAAGATCAAGAGCACCTGCGATTCCCATGTACAAAGCAATGGTTGCAGGCGGCAAACCAATGCTCAATGCCCAAAGGGGTAAGCCAATAAGCCTTGCGGTTCTTAGGCCTCCGATAATGGCGGAGGTAACTCCTAGGGTTGCTAGCTTTTTAGATTCCCGCTTAGCCACCTTCCAGGTTCCACCCGGAACTGTTGCTGGGGTGTCTGGCATTCGATCGGGCTTTATAAACAGCAGAATCAATGCAGCTAGCGCACAAAACACAACAGCGTTCCAGTAGACAGCCTGCAGATCGATCAAAACAATTAGCGCTGCTCCAATTAGGGGGCCTATGAAGTGCCCTGCTCTGAAGACGCCACCGAGTATTGATAGCGCTCTTGCCCGATGTGAGTAGGGGACAATCTCGGTTAGGTAGCTGTGCCTGGCAAGACCGAATACAGCAACACTTGCGCCAAGGATGAAAACACCCAAACCTAAAACCCAAAGCGAGGTGGCAAAAGCAGCTATAAAAGTTCCAACGCTCGCTACCGCTGCTGCGCTCATCATCGCCTTGCGTTCACCCAGAATGTTGATAAGGCGCGCAGCTGGGAGGTCGGCAAAAAGGGTTCCAATCATCACAAGCCCCAGGATTATTCCTGCAGTGGGTAGCGATGCCCCCATAGCTTGCGCGCTTGCGGGAATGATAGGAAGTAAACCACCCTCAGCAATACCAAAAAGCAGAGAGGGAGTAAATACCGGCAAACCTAGGCTGGATAACTTGTATGAGGATGCGGGCACCTAACAATTATGCCCCTCACCTAGAATTGTGGAATCATGTCCGAACTTGACTTAGCCGCAGAAATCAAATCACTTAGGTCACTTTTTGGCACCATAAAAGAAGTCATAAACCCTAGCTCACTGCAGCTAGAGGTTGATGCGCTTAGAGAAAGAGCCTCGGCTCAAGATCTTTGGGATGATCCAGACAATGCTTCCAAGGTGACTTCAGCCCTTTCGCGCTCGCAAGACAAGCTAGATCTCCTTAAATCAGTTGAATCGAGAATCAACGATCTCGAGGTCTTGATCGACATGGCCAATGATGCCTCTGATACCGAAACCAAGACTGAGGCCAAAAAAGAGCTTTCGGATTTAGAAAAGCTAGTTGGCCAGTTAGAGATTCAAACTCTACTTAGTGGAGAGTACGACTCTCGCGCCGCCGTGATCACAATTAGAAGCGGAGCCGGAGGCGATGACGCAACTGATTTTGCGGAGATGCTTATGCGAATGTATGTCAGGTACTGCGAGCAGAAAAACTATCCAGTGCAAGTACTAGACGTTTCGCATGCTGAGGGTGCTGGTATCAAATCAGCAACATTCGAAATTGATGCGCCCTACGCCTTTGGAACGCTCTCTGTTGAAGCTGGAACGCACCGGCTTGTTCGAATGAGCCCCTTCAACGCAGCGGGCAAAAGACAAACCTCATTCGCTGCGGTAGAAATCGTCCCGCTGGTTGAGCAAACTGAGGCAATTGAGATCCCGGATGCTGACATCAGAGTCGATGTTTTTCGCTCTAGCGGTCCAGGTGGCCAATCGGTGAACACAACCGACTCAGCTGTCCGCATCACTCATATCCCAACCGGAACAGTTGTGAGTTGCCAGAACGAGAAAAGTCAGATTCAAAACAAGCAAGCAGCGATGAGAGTGCTTCAGTCCAGATTGCTCGAGGTTCGTCGTCGCGAAGAAGAGGCCACTAAGAAACAACTCGCTGGTGACGTCAAGGCCTCATGGGGTGAGCAGATGAGAAGTTACGTGTTGGCTCCATACCAAATGGTCAAAGACCTTCGAACTGAATACGAAGAAAACAACCCTCAGTCCGTATTTGATGGCGGACTCGATGGATTTATAGCCGCGGGAATCCGATGGAGAATGCAGACTCAGGCTTAGGCTTGAATCAACATGATCAGCATTCAAAATGTCACCAAGAAATACAAGGGGACTCCCAGGCCAGCGCTTGACCAGGTAAGCCTGGAAATCGAAAAGGGAGACTTTGTCTTTCTTGTTGGTGCATCCGGTTCGGGAAAATCATCCCTAATGCGACTTATGCTCCGTGAAGATGTCCCTAACTCCGGTTCTGTTCATGTTCTAGGAGAAAACCTTGTCGGACTTCCGGCCAGGAAAGTTCCTTTTTTTAGGAGACGTCTTGGAGTTGTATTCCAAGACTTTAGATTGCTTCCGAACAAGACAGTTAGCCAAAACGTTGCATTCAGCTTGCAAGTAATTGGTAAGTCTGAAGGTTTTATTCAAGAGGCTGTACCCGATGTGCTTCGACTAGTTGGTCTAGGAGAAAAAGCCGACCGGTTACCAAGTGAACTTTCCGGAGGAGAGCAGCAGCGAGTTGCATTAGCTCGGGCCATTGTAAATAAGCCAGCTATTTTGTTGGCAGATGAACCAACTGGAAACTTGGACCCAACCACCAGCGAAGGGATCATGTCGCTGTTGAATTCAATTAACCTCAGCGGAACAACTGTTGTCATGGCCACTCACGAACGTGGCATCGTGGACCAAATGAAAAAGCGCGTTGTTGAGCTAAGTCACGGGCAAATTGTTCGCGATCAAGTTTCTGGTGGCTACGGAGTGAGGGACTAAGCATGAGATTTGGCTTCATGCTTTCTGAGGTTGCTCAGGGCCTCAGAAGAAACCTTGCAATGGTTGTGAGCATCATTTTGGTGACTTTTATTTCGCTGACCTTTGTTGGAACAGCCTCGCTGCTTCAGTTGCAAATCGGTCAAATGAAAAACTATTGGTACGACCGAGCGCAGGTAGCAATTTATCTCTGTACAGACATATCTCCTGAAGCTACATGCCCAAGGGGAGAGGCTGCCGAGGATGTTAAGTTGCAGGTGCAAGAGCGTCTAGATTCACCTACGCTAGCTCCCTTCATCGAAAAGTATTACTTCGAAGATCACGAACAAGCATTCGCAAACTTCCAGGAACAATTCGCCGGTAATGCTGTTGCGCAATATGTGAAGCCGGAGCAGCTCAATGAGACTTTTTGGGTTAACCTTTACGACCCCAATCAGTCACCCATTCTTACTGAGAGTTTTGCGGGACTTGCGGGAGTAGAGGAAGTGCGGGACCAAAGAAGTTATCTGGACCAGATCTTCTTGATCCTAAACATCGCATCCCTCGCCGCAGTTTCAATTGCGGCTCTGATGCTTGTTTCGAGCGCTCTTTTGATTTCCACCACAATAAGACTCTCCGCCTTCTCCAGAAGAAGAGAGCTGGGAATCATGAGGTTGGTGGGTGCTAGTAACTTCTCCATTCAGCTTCCTTTTATCCTCGAGGGAGTGGTCGCCGCTCTTATCGGTAGCGTTTTGGCGGGTGCAACGGTTTTGGCATTGATTCAGTTCTTCGTGCAAGGTTTTCTAGCGCAAAGTCTTCCATTCACTAGCTTTGTTGGGCTTAGCGATGGCATGCTTGTAGTTCCGCTATTAATTGCCGTGGGTATAGTGCTTGCGGCAGCAGCTTCGGGTCTTGCGATCCGTCGCTACCTCAAAATCTAGGAGTCGATCGTGCCGAGAGAGCGTGGCCAGCAAGTGGTGGCCACCAATCGTAAAGCCCGTCACGACTATCACCT
>JBIIME010000014.1:0-25755 GCA_044338175.1 Rhodoluna sp. | reverse complement strand
CGCGGGTTCGATTCCCGTCACTCCCTCCAATTACCTCTGGCAGGTATTACACCAATAAAGCTTGCGGCCATAGAAAAGCTCAAGCTTCACTTTCTTTCCGCAACTTCGACACGGTAACCCTTCACGTTTATATACGCTGTATCGCTCAGCCAATAGGACTCGACTCTTAAGAAAGCCCTCGCGGGTGAGCATCAGGCCAGTCTTCACTCCAATTTTCATCAGCGCCATCGCATCGTCCCAGATGGCAAGCAGATCTTGTTCAGAAACCTTGTTCCCGGGTTTGTGAGGGCTTATGCCGGCTCTAAACAAAAGCTCTGCTCGATACACGTTTCCAATACCGCTAATCACGGCCTGGTTCATCAGTAATGCTCCAATTGGAACAGACGAGCCTCTCACTTTCGAAACAAAACGAAGCCCTTCCTTACCGGAGGGGTCCGGTCTTAGCGGGTCTGGGCCAAGACGTCTAAGTACTGTCAAAACATCATCGGCGTCGACAACTTCGCAGACGGTTGGTCCTCGAAGATCTGCTGAAGCAGTGCTTGATCCGAATCGTGCTCGGACCTGACCCCAGACCTCCGGTGCTTTACTAAGTGAAACGTTGTAAAAGTTCCACTTGCCGTAGATTCCCAAGTGCACCCGAATGGTCAGTTTGTTATCAAAACCAAGAAACAACTGCTTCCCAATAGCAGTTGACTCAACAAGCTTCCTTCCAGAAACTAAAGACGCCTGCTCGGCAAATCTTCCTTGCGGCGAGGAGATTTTTACTTTGGAATCAACAAATAATTCGGCAAGTTTGTTTGCGGTTCTATGAACGGAGTGACCTTCTGGCATGGCTCTAGGAAACTAGGTCTTCGATTTGCCTGACGATAGCCTGCGGATCTTTGTTTCGAATAGAAACTTCAGTGCCATCTTGGAGGTATATCTTCACAGCTGGGCCCTTAGAAGGAACAAACCCTATTTTGCGAGTGGTAAGCCTTACTCCCCACCCGCCAAATTCGCGAGCCGATACTGTACCCACAGCAGCGCTAACAATTTCTTCGGGCGGGAAGCTCATGACACTAAAACCACGAAGCCGGACATCAACTCGCTCGCCAACAACTATTTCTGGCATTGCCAATAAGAAAATCAGCAACACCGGCACCGAAAGAATCAAGAAAGCAAATACTGGTAAAGGAAAGCTGATCGCGGCCGCATCAGATGCACCAACTTGGATAAGCGCAGAGGTCGTAATTATTCCAGTAATCACCCAGAAAAAAATTCCAACGACAAGAAGCAGCAATTTCTTGATTCGCACTTTAGCGTTTGCCCAAACGGATAACGCAACCGATGGTGCCCAGATCAGCAATTGAACAATTAATGCAGTAAGGGCGAATTCACTAATTGACACGAAGCCATCTGGCTGCATCGTGATTCCCCAGTGAATGGCAATTGGATCTGGTAACGACCCAGCAGAAGCTAGCTGGAAGATAAGAATCTGAAAAATTGCAATTGCTGCTGGTTGAAAAATCCAAACGTGCAATCTTGAGATATCTAGTTTCATTGACTAGCTAATCTCTCCTGTTTGCTCATAGAGTCCGATCTTGCCGATTCTGCGCTTATGCCTTTCATCTTTACTGAATGGCTCGGCGATGAATACCTTGATGAGCTCAAGCACTTCTTCTTTGCTGTGTTGCCTGGCGCCGACGGCGATAACGTTAGCGTCGTTGTGCTGCCTGGCAAGTTCAGCAATTTCTTTATTCCAAACCAAAGCGGCTCGAATGCCTGTTACCTTGTTAGCTGCCATTTGCTCACCGTTTCCAGATCCGCCAAGAACAATTCCAAGGGCGGGGACCTCAGCTTGCAAATCACGCTGCACCGCAAGAGCGGCATTAATACAAAAGGCTGGGTAATCATCAAGTGGATCAAAGGACTGGGGGCCGTGATCTAATACTTCGTGGCCAAGGTTTGTTAATTCCTCAATAAGGTAGTGACTTGTCTCTAGGCCGGCATGATCGGTTGCGATGTGAATTCTCATATTTACCTAATCTACTTATCGAAGCCGCTGCGAAGAAATCTCAAGGTCATTGAGCCAATTACTGCGGTGAGGGTCACATAAGTGAGGGTAAGAGCTTGCAGGTTTACAGATAGCACGGCTGGTGCTGCCAAAGCTGCGATCACCATGGAAAATTCACCCCTTGGTGTCAAGAAGGCCCCGGCTCGAATCCAGCTGAGCTTGTCAACCATATCCTTGGCAATCCACCAACCAACCGCAAATTTTCCCGCAACACCGATGACCACGAATAGCAAAACAGCTGGAAGCACTTGCAACAGATCTGCGAAGTTTGTAGCCAGTCCAAAAAACAGAAAGAAAATAGCCGCGAACAGATCCCTTAGCGAACCGAGTCTTCCGCGGACAGTGTTGGCCACTTCACCGGTTAGAAGCAGTCCTACCAAGAACGCAGCGACCGCGCCTGAGAATCCTGCAAGATCGGCAACGCCTGCCGCCAACAAGGCAGATCCAAATACTGTAAGTAGCAAGCCCGATGGAACATCGGGGTTCAAGATTCTGGACCACTTGGTGTTACCTCGATAAGAAATAATCAAAACCAGTCCAGTGATTATCAAGGCAACCGATACTGACACTAAACCAGCTGCGGCCGAAAGCCCGAGAACTAGCGAAGATAGTAGCGGCAGGTAGGGAGCTAGAGCAAGATCTTCAAAAACCAAGATTGCCACCACTCGCTTTGAAAGCTCAGACTTGCGCCAACCGGTTTCTCGAAGTAACTCCGAGGCGATTCCCGAAGACGAAACGTAAGCAATACCGCCCACGACAAATGCGGCTAGGGGGCCCCAGCCAAAGGCTAAGGCAAGGAAAGCGCCAGGGATGAAGTTTGTGGCAATATCAAAGACTCCAGCAGACTTTCTATCTTTGAAAGCCTTTGCTAAATCAGTCGCAGAATACTCCAACCCCAGCAAGAGAAGAAGAAGTATTGCGCCGATTTGTGCTCCGATTGCCAAAAAGTCGGAGCTTAGGTTAATTAGACCGAAGCCTCCCTGACCAACTGCAAGGCCCACAATTAAATACAAAGGCACAACTGAGAAATTTAAGCGGGCCGCGATAAACGCAATCACTCCAAGGCCCAGTAACAGCGCGCCAATCTCAGCGAGGGTCTGCGACGCCTCTGCTGAGCCCCCTAGAGCCATCACTGGATTGATCACATTGTTATTGTTTCACACCCTCCTATCACCCAGTTAGGCTTTGGGATGAAGAGTCCATAGAAAGAAGAACCAATGCCTGGTGAAAACCTAACAAGAATCGAAGCTCAAGAGCGAGCCGCCGCCTTGGAAGTTCAGAGCTACCAAGTGGAGATTGACCTTACCCAAGGCGCTGAGTTCTTTGGATCCACGACCCGGGTGCGCTTTACTTCTAGTAAGCCAGGGGCTTCAACTTTCATCGACGCAATTACAAACTCTGTTCACTCAGTTCTGCTAAACGGAGAAGTGTTGGACCCTGCTGTGGTCTCGGATGGTATCCGCATCCAGCTACCTTCAATTGCGGCCGAGAATGAGCTGGTTATTGTGGCGCAGGGTAAGTACACCAACACCGGCGAAGGATTGCACCGTTTTGTGGACCCAGTCGATCAAGAGGTATACCTCTATAGCCAGTTTGAGGTGCCAGATTCAAGACGCATGTTTGCAGTATTTGAGCAGCCCGACCTAAAGGCCACTTTCCAGTTCAACATCACCGCCCCTAGCTACTGGAAGGTTGTTTCAAACTCCCCCACCCCAACACCAAATGATCTAAGAGAAGGTGTTTCGGTTTGGAACTTTGAAGCCACACCTCGCATCTCAAGCTACATAACCGCTCTGGTAGCAGGACCCTATGTAGAGGTCAGAGATGAGCTTGTTTCGTCATCTGGAAAAACTGTTCCACTAGGTGTTTTCTGCCGTAAGTCACTATTTGAGTTCTTGGACGCTGAATACATCTTTGAAAAGACCAAGCAGGGTTTCGAGTTCTTTGAAAAACAGTTCGACTACCCATACCCGTTTGAAAAGTACGACCAGCTCTTTGTTCCAGAGTTCAATGCGGGAGCCATGGAAAACGCTGGAGCAGTCACTTTCACTGAAACCTATGTTTTTAGATCCAAAGTAACGGACGCAGTAAAAGAACGTCGCGTTGTAACTATCTTGCACGAGCTGGCTCACATGTGGTTTGGTGATCTAGTAACCATGCGCTGGTGGAGCGATCTGTGGCTAAACGAATCCTTCGCCGAATACATGTCCACTTTGGCTACCCAGGAAGCAACCGAGTGGCAAGGCGCATGGGCAACATTTGCCTCTCTAGAAAAGTCCTGGGCTTACCGCCAAGATCAACTCCCATCCACACATCCAATCGTTGCTGAGATCAACGACCTAGAAGATGTACAGGTCAACTTCGATGGAATTACCTACGCCAAGGGAGCATCGGTATTGAAGCAGCTGGTTGCTTGGGTTGGCCAGGAACCATTCATGCGCGGAGTCTCCGACTACTTCAAAAAGCACGCCTTCAAAAACAC
The DNA here is from genome assembly GCA_044338175.1 of Rhodoluna sp. Classification (GTDB taxonomy): domain Bacteria; phylum Actinomycetota; class Actinomycetes; order Actinomycetales; family Microbacteriaceae; genus Rhodoluna. The sequence continues at coordinate 21,220 of JBIIME010000014.1, read as the reverse complement.
TGAGCTCAAAGATCTTTTGAAAGAGCTGGAGCACCAAAGCGGGAGAGATCTCAGCCAGTGGTCCAAGCTTTGGTTAGAGACTGCGGGTGTGAATACTTTGCGACCAGATCTTGTAGAAAAAAATGGCGTACTCGAATCATTCGCTATTTTGCAATCAGCAATCGATGCCTATGCTTACCTAAGGCCACACCGTATTGCTATTGGTCTCTATGAAGAGCAAAATGGCAAAATCATTCGAACCGATCGAATCGAGCTGGATGTTGAAGGAGCCAAGACCGAAGTTCCAGAACTTGCCGGCAAGAGGCGTCCAGCTTTGATCTTGCTAAACGATGACGATCTCACCTACGCAAAGATTCGTATGGACGAGGCTTCCTGGAGCTTTGCTTTGGACAAACTCTCTTCAATTGAAGACCCACTAGCTAGAGCTTTGGTATGGGGATCTGCTTGGGATGCAACCCGTGATGGAGAAACCTCACCGCGTGATTTCATCAAGCTCGCTCTTCGTCACCTTGAGTTCGAAACTGAGTCAACAACTATGTTGACTGTTTTGAGACAACTGCTGACGGTTGCGAACCTATATGTTGCCGACCAGAACCGCTCTCCTGAGCAGCTTTTACTGGCTGATAGCTTGTGGAGCTTGGCACAAAATGCTGAAGCTGGATCAGACGCGCAGTTGCAGTTCGTGAAGTTCTTTGCCCAATTTGCTAGAAGCGATCAGCAGCTAGCGAATGTCTCGGCACTGCTAAATGGTGAGCTAAAGCTTTCCTCCCTCTCCATTGATACCGACTTGCGCTGGGAGCTTGTTACCTCTTTGGCTGTCGGTGGGAAGATATCGAGCGAGCTACTAGATCAAGAGCTCGCGAACGATAACACCGCTAACGGACAGAAGTATCATGTGGCTGCCGTTGCTGCTTTGCCGGACAACGCTTCGAAGCAAGCGATGTTCACCAAGTTAGTTGCGACCGATGAACTTTCTAACGCATTAGTGAATTCTGCGAGCCTTGCCTTTGGAAGAGTATTGGATCCAAAGGTCTTGCAGCCATATGTCTCTCAGTATTTTGGGAACGTTCTAAATATCTGGGAAGACAAGACCTATCACATGGCCGAATACCTTCTTGTGAACCTGTATCCGTTGGCGCTTGCCAATAAAGAACTAGTTTCTGAAACAGAAGCTTTTCTTGCCAAAGCTGAGGTTCAAAGCAGACCCGCGCTTCGAAGAATCATCATCGAAAACCTTGCCAATGTTGAAAGAGCGCTCAATGCTCAGCAACGGGACCTAAGAAGCTAAATGTCTGAAGAGTTCGAGGACGCTAATCGCGTTGAGGTAGTTCGAATCAAGGGTCTTTCTGGTGAAGCCGTTGAGGGAAACTTTTTTGAACTAGTCGGGGGCACCGAAACCTTCAAGAGACTCGTGACTAAGTTTTACGAGGGCGTCGCCACAGATGATGTTCTAAGGCCAATGTATCCAGAAGACGATTTGGGACCTGCTGCCGAAAGGCTAAGAATGTTTTTAGAGCAGTACTGGGGCGGACCGCAAACTTATCAAGAAACCAGAGGTCACCCCAGACTCAAGCAGCGCCACCAGCCCTTCAAGATCAACCCGCTGGCGCGTGAAAGATGGCTACATCACATGAAGGTTGCCTGCGACTCACTGGAGCTAGCGCCCCTGCATCAAGCACAGCTTTGGGGTTACCTGGATCGTGCAGCAACTTCAATGCTCAACACATTTGAAGACTAGAAGTGCTTTGCCTCTTTAGATAAGACGTGACCAAATTGTGACGAGAGTCTGACCCAGCCCTGAGAGTGAAAAACTGGAACCATTTCACCCTCCGTTAGAAACCCGAGACCCGCTGCCGCAAAAGCGGCTCCCGCGGGAACTTTAGAATCAAGATCAATGGCTCTACCCCAAACTTCGGCACGAATGCGAGCCGCTATTGGACCACCAACTGATTCTGGGATCGTCTCGGCAACTTCGATAATGCCTTTTCTGGCAACGCCAGTAAGCATGTACTCTGGCAAGCTCGTAGCTTCCACCCAGCCGGTTCGTGGTGGTGAAACTCCAGCCCAAGGGACTCGCTCGGAAGAGGCGAGATTAAAAACAAAACTTTGGTCTGCTTCTGGTTTTTCAAGTTCAAATGCGATGCGATCTAGGACGGACTGAATTGGAACCAGTACGTTGATCTCAGCTTCTTGCTTTAGATCCATTGTGCGAAGGCCCAGCACGGTTGGACCATCATCCAAAATGTTGGCGGTAAACAATGGTGCCACGTAGGCAGTCAAAAGGGCTCCGAAGGCTCGAAGCCTTACTACTCCCTTGGGGTCCATTTTCTTAGCTCTGGTCAAAAAGGTTTTTAGATCAAGAGCTGTTTGCTGGTCCAAGAGCTGGAAGTCATTTTTCATTTCATTACTAAACTTACCCTGATAGCTACCAAGCAAAGTAAGGACACCCAAGATGACCAAGGTTCCACCACCTAAAGACCCACTTGCCGATCTTTTGGTAGCGCTGGATATCAAAGATGCCGGTGGAGCAAGAACCAAAGAAGACATTTTTATTGGCCCGTCGCAGTGGATGCCACACGGAAGAGTGTTTGGTGGTCAAGTACTCGCCCAGTGCACTGTTGCAGCTACCAGAACAGTAGACCCCGATAGAATCCTGCATTCGCTCCACGGTTATTTCTTGAGACCGGGCGACATAGATTTCCCAATTACATTCTCGGTTGACAGACTCCGTGACGGTAAGTCGTTTTCAACCCGAAGAGTTCAGGCTTACCAAAAAGGCGAACCCATTTTCTCAATGATCTCTTCATTCCAGACCGAGAGTCCAGGACTCACCCATCACGAACAGATGCCGGAAGGTTTGAAGCAGCCAGAAGAGCTTCCTTCTGCAGCTGAAGTGCTGGGTGGCATTCCTCACCCAGTAGCTCAATACTGGGCCAAGGCTAGACCTTTTGATTTGCGTCACGTGCAATCGCCGATTTACTTTGAGGTAAAAGGTGAGCCGGTGGCTCACCAGGCAGTTTGGCTAAAAGCCATTGGAGAATTACCTGATTCTCCAACCCTGCATCAAGCAGCCCTTGCTTATGCATCCGATTTCACATTGTTAGAGAGTATCTATCGCAGACACAAAATTTCTTGGGCTAAACCGGGACTAAAAACTGCGAGCCTCGATCACGCGATGTGGTTCCACGCTCCTGCCAAGGTGGATCAGTGGATGCTCTATGTTCAAGAATCTCCCGCTGCTCAAAACAGCAGAGGATTGGCTATTGGAAAGATCTTTAGTCGCGAGGGTGTCTTACTTGCAACTGTTGCGCAGGAGGGAATGGTTCGTGTTCCCGAGGGTAAAGTTGCTAGTCTCTTGTCAATCTTCGGTAAGTAGAGCGGTGTGGCTTAGCAGCGTCTGGCCCTAATCTTTCGATCTTGTTCTCTTCGTAGGACTCAAAGTTTCCTTCGAACCAGTACCACTGATCAGGCTTCTCGTCAGTTCCCTCGTAGGCCAAAATGTGGGTAGCAACGCGGTCCAAGAACCACCTATCGTGAGTGATCACCACAGCGCAGCCTGGAAACTCAAGTAAAGCGTTCTCTAGAGAGCCTAAAGTTTCAACATCTAGATCGTTAGTTGGCTCATCCAGTAGCAATAGGTTTCCCCCCTGCTTCAAAGTCAAAGCAAGGTTAAGCCTGTTTCGCTCACCACCGGAAAGCACGCCGGCAGGTTTTTGCTGATCCGGACCCTTGAAACCAAAGGCTGCAACATAGGCACGAGATGGCATCTCAACTTGTCCCACGTGAATGTAATCAAGCCCCCCAGAAACTACTTCCCAAAGGCTCTTGTCAGGGTCAATGCCACCGCGAGACTGGTCAACATAGGAAATCTTAACTGTTTCACCGATTTTCAGCTCTCCACCATCAAGGGTTTCTTCGCCAACAATCATCTTAAATAGCGTTGACTTTCCAACACCGTTTGGACCAATAATTCCAACGATTCCGTTTCTTGGTAGCGAGAAAGACAGGTTTGCAATCAGGCTTCTGTCACCAAAGTTCTTCTGCAGGTTCTTAGCTTCCAGAACTAAGTTTCCTAGTCTCGGGCCTGGCGGAATCTGAATCTCTTCGAAATCAAGTTTTCTTGCCTTGTCGGCTTCGCTTGCCATCTCTTCGTATCGTGAAAGCCTGGCCTTAGATTTGGTTTGTCTTGCTTTGGACGATGAGCGGACCCATTCAAGTTCATCTTTTAGGCGCTTAGCTAACTTTGCGTCCTTCTTTCCTGCTACCTCTAGACGCTCTTGCTTTTTCTCCAGATAAGTTGAGTAGTTACCTTCATATGGGTAAGCGCGTCCGCGGTCTAATTCCAAAATCCACTGCGCGACGTTGTCTAAGAAGTACCTATCGTGGGTAACTGCTAGTACCGCACCTGGGTATTTTGCCAAGTGCTGCTCGAGCCACAAAACACTCTCGGCATCCAAGTGGTTTGTTGGCTCGTCAAGAAGTAAAAGATCTGGCTTTTCAAGAAGCAATTTACACAGCGCAACGCGACGCTTTTCTCCACCGGATAGATGTGCCACCGGAGTGTCACTCGGTGGGCAGCGAAGTGCATCCATTGCTTGCTCTAACTGTGAATCTAAATCCCAGGCATCTAGGTGATCAATTGCCTCTTGGAGAGTTCCCATTTCTTCGAGCAATTTGTCATAGTCGGCATCTGGATTCGCAAGCTCTGCTGAGATTTCATTGAATCTATCGAGCTTGGCCTTTACTTCTTTTACGGCCTCTTCCACGTTTCCAAGCACAGTTTTCGATTCATCTAGCTTTGGCTCCTGCATCAAGATACCTACGGTGTAACCCTCACTCAGGCGAGCTTCTCCGTTGGATGGAGTGTCTAGACCAGCCATGATCTTTAGAACGGAAGACTTACCAGAACCGTTAGGCCCAACAACACCAATCTTGGCTCCAGGAATAAACGAAAGTGTGACGTCATCCAAAATGAGTTTGTCACCGTGCGCTTTACGCGCTTTGATCATCTGATAAATAAACTCAGCCATTTTTCCCTCAAATTGTGGTGTCAAAAAAATGACACCCTTTTTACCAAGAGTGCTGTGGATAAGTTTATCCGACAATGATGTGGCTCATTGTGAGCCGACAATCACATACACCGAGGCAAAAAGGGTGTCACGCGACCAGGCGCTTAGGGGGAAGTGGCCTGACCGGGTCTGTTACTTACTTGCGGAGCTAAGCAGCGTTGTCTCCTTGGGTTCGAACTCTTCGTCTTCGATTTCACTGTCTACTGGCTCTTCGCGGACTAGAACCGTGCGTGTAAACACTGAATTACCCCAGGTCAAGTCGTGGCCGATCACATCGGCCTCAATCTCAACTGAAGTTCCGGTTCTTTCGCCATTGTCCCAATCACGAACCTTGAGGCGGCCTGAGGTGGAGATTCGATCTCCCTTGGATACCGAGCTCGCGGTGTTGATGGCAAGCTGACGGAAGCAGGTCACTGTGAACCAGTTAGTTTCTCCATCAATCCAGGCATTTTTGGATCTATCGAAGCGGCGCTTGGAGGAAGCCAAGCGAAATGATGTTATAGGCAAGCCTTCTTGAGTTACTAGGTGCCTAGGTGTTGTTGCTACTAAACCTTGAACTGAAAATACGTCTGACATAGCTACCTTCTATTTCTCTGATTGAACTAATCAGAGAAATAGAATCTCAAAAGGTCAAGGGCCTTTGGGGGTTGAAAAAGAATCTGTGGAGAAGTTATTTCAGGTAAGAAACAAAAGCCTTGGCGGTCTTAGTCATCTTGGGTTTGACCACAATGTTGCAATAACCCTGGTCAGGGTTCTTGGCAAAGAAGTCCTGGTGGTAGGTCTCCCCCATCCAGAAAGTTTCCAAAGGAAGTAACTGGGTGACTATGGAATCGCCCCAGACTTGCTTCGCTCTTTCCAGGGACTGTTCAAAAAGGGCCTTCTGTTCAGCGTCGTCGTAAAACATGCAGCTTCGGTAGCTGGTTCCGATGTCATTGCCTTGGCGGTTTAGCTGGGTTGGGTCATGCAGGGTAAAAAAGATGTCCAAAACAACATCGGCCGGAATTATCGACTCATCGAAGATAACCCTGGCTACTTCAGCGTGGCCGGTTCCCTCACCGCAAACGGCTTCGTAGCTTGGGTTATCAACATGGCCCCCGCTATAGCCAACCTCGACATCGCTCACGCCACGAAACTGCATAAAGCTCGAATCTAGGCACCAAAAGCAGCCACCACCGAGGACAAAACTCATCATCTAGCTAGCTTAGGCTTGTGCTTATGAAATTTCGAGCCAGCCAAGACAGATACGGCCAAATGAAGTACCGCCGAACAGGAAAATCCGGTCTGCTACTACCGGAAGTTTCCCTGGGTCTTTGGCATAACTTTGGCTCAGATCATTCCTTTGGAAACCAACGCGAGGTTCTTCGTCGCGCCTTCGATTTGGGAATTACTCATTTTGACCTGGCTAACAACTACGGTCCACCTCACGGTCAGGCCGAAATCAACTTTGGTGAACACCTGAGAAAAGACTTCACTCCATACCGCGACGAAATGATCATCTCTACTAAAGCCGGTTATGACATGTGGGATGGGCCATACGGTGAGTGGGGATCAAGAAAGTATTTACTTGCCTCACTGGATCAGTCCCTTGATCGAATGGGTCTTGAGTATGTTGACATCTTTTATTCACACCGCTTCGATCCAGAAACTCCCCTTGAAGAAACCATGGGAGCTTTAGCTTCAGCGGTGAGAAGCGGCAAAGCACTCTATGTTGGAATCTCCAACTACGATCCTCAGCAAACTATTAGAGCAAAACAAATTCTGGACTCGATGGGGATACCGCTACTGATTCACCAGCCAAAGTATTCCATTCTGGAAAAAACTCCTGAATGGGGATTATTGGAAACAGTAGAGAGTCTTGGAGTGGGCTCGATTGTGTTCTCACCCCTTGCTCAGGGATTGCTAACCGATAGATACCTTGATGGAAAAGTTCCAAAGTCCTCTAGAGCGTCCAAAGGTAAGTTTCTACCATCTACTCAGATAACTGAGCAGTACTTAGCTACCGCGAGGTCCCTAGACGCTGTTGCCAAGTCACGAGATCAATCGCTGGCACAGATGGCAATCTCATGGGTTCTAAGACAGCCTGCCGTGACCAGTGCTCTTATTGGCGCCTCCAGCGTCAAGCAGCTCGAGCAAAACTACGCAGCCATCTTTGCAAACCCGTTCACCATGGACGAGCTTCGGCTAATCGATGATGCCACCAAGAATTGGGTTGGGTAAGTAACTAATTGAGAACTAGGCGTCCCGCTCTGGGAGTAATTTTTGCACTGGCTGGCGTTGTGCTGTTTGGGCTAAATGCGTCGACTTCCAAAGTGACCATGGCCGCGGGAATCTCTGCCGAAGAACTGGTCATCTTTCGCTCCCTTGCAACAGCTCTTGGCGCCGGTATCGCGCTGGCCCTAACGAATCCAAGGGCTTTCAAGGTTAAGCCAAAAGAGTGGAAGAACCTCGTGATCTTCGGAATCTTTGGTGTGGCTCTAATGCAATGGTCCTATTCAAATGCGGTTGCCAACTTGCCAGTTGGCATTGCGCTTCTAATTGAATACACCGCGATTGTTATTGTGCCGCTGGTTTCGCTATGGCTCTTCAAAGAAAAGGTTCTACCTAGGCTGTGGTTTGCAATTGTGATGGTGCTAGGTGGCTTGGTGGTGGTTTCTAGAATCTGGGACGGCGGTTTGAACCCAGTTGGCGTGATGTTCGCTGTCGCTGCTGCGCTGTTTTTGAGCTTTTACTTTCTTATGGGTGAGCACACCCTTAGAAACAGAGATGCTCTGTCCACGCTTTTTTACAGCATGTCTGTTTCGGCGCTGTTTTGGTTGATTGTGACCCCTTGGTGGAATTTTGATACTTCTCTGTTTACAAAGACAGTTTCACTAACCGGGAACCTAGCCCAGTATGAACTTCCAATTTGGTTGCTTCTGGTGTGGATTGGAATCTTTGGCTCCTTTCTACCTATGCTGTTTTCCTTTTTGGCCCTAACCCACCTAAGGGCCACCGCTGTGGGGGTTATTTCTACCGCTGAGACCGTCATGGCCTTCGTTTTTGGTTGGGCTTGGCTCAATGAGAGAATTGATGGGCTTCAGGCCCTCGGGGGATTATTGGTAATTGCCGGAATCGTTTTGGCACAAACCTCCAGGGTGAAAAAACAGGAAACTTCCTAACAGTCTGAGAGAAGGGCAACAGTGCGCAATGACTCCGCCGCAATGCTGGCAACAGTGGCCCTTGTGGGACTTGGAGCACTACTGTTGTCCTTTTTTGACACCGGGACCTGCGTTGTTCCAGATGCCGAAGGTTTCACTTCCTGCCAAGATATAGCTGACCAAAGAACTTGGGCAGCTTTGATACTTGGATCCGCAGTGGTTATTGGTTTCTCGGTATCAATTATTCGAAGAAAGAGACGCTAGCGGTGCATCAAGTCAATGAGGAAACCAGGGTTCTGAGAGAAGCGATTTTCGAATATGTGAGAGTCCGAATGGATTACAGCCCGGCCCCATTAGATTCAGCTAAATCTGAAGAAGAGATATTCAACCAAGCTGGGCAAACCATTACCGAGCAAGGCCTCGGAGGGAAAACAGCCCTCAAGCTTTTTGAAGATGTGCTAGCCCCAGCAACAATTTCAACTGACCACCCTGGATTTTTGTCCTTCATTCCAAATGCGCCAACTGAAGTATCGAGTCTTTTTGACCTAATAGTCTCTGCAAGCTCGATTTACGGAGGATCATGGTTAGAAGGAGCTGGCGCAATTTTTGCCGAGAACCAAGTGCTGTCCTGGCTTGCAAAAGAAGTGGGGTTACCGGAAAGTGCGGGGGGAGTTTTTGCTCAGGGTGGAACTGTTGGAAACCTCTCAGCACTGGTTACTGCAAGAGATGCCCATCGTGAAAGACTTTCCAAGGCTGGAATCAGCTACGAAGGAAGATTTGCTTTTATTGCATCTAAAGAAGCCCATTCCTCGCTGAAATCAGCAGCTAAGGTCATGGATGTCGATGTCATTCTGGCAAAGCCAGAAGAGAACGGAAAGCTAGTTGCTAGTTCTGTTCAAGAGGCACTTTCGGCATCAGAGCCACACAGTGTATTTGCAATTGTTGCAACCGGAGGCACTACCAACTTTGGAATTGTTGACGATCTTCGCGGAATCGGTGAAATCGCCAACACAAATAACATCTGGTATCACATCGATGGAGCCTACGGTCTTGCTGGCATTTTGAGTCCAAAGTACCGTCACCTATTTGATGGCTCAGAACTTGCTGACTCCTTTATTGTTGACCCACACAAGTGGCTCTTCGCACCTTATGACGCTTGCGCTTTGGTCTACAGAGAGCCGGCATATGCAAAATCTTCACACACCCAGCGCGGAGAGTACCTGGACACGCTAAATGAATCTGGACTCTGGAACCCATCAGATTATTCATTCGGATTAACCAGACGAACAAGAGGCCTTCCACTTTGGTTCTCCCTAGCAACTCATGGCGTTGAAAAGTACCGCGAAGCAATCGAGGCAAGTATTGACATGGCTCATGACGCAGCCGATCGAATAAGAAGCCTCGACTACTTGGAACTAGTTCGCGATCCAGAGCTATCCGTCGTGGTTTTCGAGCGCAAAGGCTGGTCATTATCTGACTATGACCGCTGGTCCGCGAAACTTCTCAAAGAGGAAGTCGGATTTGTTGTTTCCTCTAGTCATCAAGGCAAGCCAAACACGCGTTTTGCAATTGTTAATCCGCAAACCTCTATTGAATTGCTATTCAAGATTCTTGAAAGCATGAAGTAAGGAACCAAAACATGAAGCTAACGGTTGCCACAGCACCAGAGTCACTTTCGAGAGTGAAACCCGCTACACAAAAACCTCTTCGTGTTGGCTTGGTTCAAACCAAATGGCACAGCGATGCTTCCGAGCACGAGGCAAAGTTATTTGAAGGCATCGAGCTAGCTGCAGAAGCAGGCGCCAAGATTGTTTTCCTTCAAGAGCTAACCTTGTCTCGTTACCCAGCGGATGCCAAGCCGGAAGGAACTCCTTCAAAGATTGCGGAGCCTCTGGAGGGCGGTAAGACGCATCTTTTTGCAGCGAAGGCAGCAAAGGAATTCGGTGTCATCGTTCACGCATCTCTCTATGAGAAAGCAGACTTAGCAGATGGCAGGGGTCTAAACACAGCAATCTTGGTTGACAGTAATGGCAGGATCATCGCCAGAACCCCGAAGCTTCACATTCCAGTAACCGCCGGATACTACGAAGATAAGTACTTCCAGCCAGGCCCTTCGGATCAAGACCCCTACCCCGTGTACAGCCTTGAACTCGAGGGCGTAAAAGCAAGCTTTGGTTTACCAACTTGCTGGGACGAATGGTTCCCTGAAGTTGCTAGAAACTACTCGCTTCGCGGTGCCCAGATACTTGCGTATCCAACCGCGATTGGCTCTGAGCCCGATCATCCTGACTTTGATACCGAACCGCTTTGGCGTCAAGTGATTGTCTCGCACGGTATTGCAAACGGCACATTCATGATCGTGCCAAACCGCTACGGTAACGAAGGTGCCCTGAACTTCTATGGAAGCAGCTTTATCTCTGACCCGTTTGGCAGAGTGCTAGCTCGTGCTGGCCGAGACACCGATGAAGTTTTAGTTGCAGATCTTGACCTAGACCAAAGACGCGATTGGCTTGATCTGTTTCCATTCTTGGCTACCCGAAGACCAGATACCTATGACGCCCTCACCAAGCCGGTTACCAATAAGCGCGTCGACTCCGGAGATGGCGAGCAGGGCGGCATTGCAGGGGTTGCAAACTCATGAGCCTAACAATGCCCGCTGAGTGGGAAAAGCACGAGAGAACTTGGATGTCCTGGCCGCCGAACAATTATTTACTTGGTGAAAGCGATGAAGAAGCAGAACTAACGCGAACCACCTGGGCCAATGTTGCCAACGCAATCGTGAAGTATGAACCTGTTACAGTTTTGGCCACCTCAGATCAAATTGAACTAGCCAGAAACTATCTGCATCCGAGCATCGAGATAGTCGAAGCAGAGCTAAATGACGCTTGGCTAAGAGATAACGGCCCAACCTTTGCCAAATCAGAGACCGGAGAACTCGTTGCCATCAACTGGATCTTCAATGGCTGGGGTAATCAACCTTGGGCAAGTTTTGACAAAGATCAACTAACCGCAGGCTTCATTGGAAAGCTAACGGGATCCAAAGTGTTGGATTCCGAGCTAGTTAATGAAGGCGGCGGCATCCATGTCAATGGTTCGGGCGTTGTGCTGCTAACGGAAACTGTGCAGCTAGGAGAAGGAAGAAACTCCAGCTGGAGCAAGCAGGAAGTTGAATCAGAGATTCACGCCAAGCTTGGAACTAACAAGGCCATCTGGGTAAAGCGCGGTCTAACTCGTGACTACGACGGATTTGGAACAAGAGGTCACATCGACATTGTGGCTTGTTTCGCTAGTGAAAATGTGATTTTGTATCACGACCAGCAGGATCCAACTCATCCTGACTTTGAGGTTTCTAAAGAAGTAAAGGCAACTCTTGAAGCAGCCGGTGACTTTCAGTTGGTTTCAGTTCCTGCACCCAAGGTTTTGCGCGACGAAGACGGTTTTGTTGACTACAGCTACATCAACCACTACATCGTCAACGGAGCTGTGATTCTTTGTTCATTTGATGACCCAAACGATCAGGTGGCTAAGGCAATTCTCGAAAAGGCTTACCCGGATCGAGAGATAATCTTGGTTGATGCCAAGCAAATCTTTGCTAATGGTGGCGGTATTCACTGCATTACCCAGCAACAGCCTGCCTAGCTTCAATGTTTTCTGATTGCCGGCTGCTATTGTTGCGAACATGATTTATAACACTTCTCTAGGGCTACTTCGTATCCTCACCGGCTCTGCGCTTATTGGTTCTGTTACTTGGCAGGTAACCGACCGACTAGCAAACAACAACTTTCGACCCGGCGAATACTTTGCATACTTCTCTATCGTCACAGCCATAGTTGCCGGCCTTCTTTTGATCGCCACGGGTTTTGGTTTGGTTAGGAATAAAGAAGGCTCAAAGAGAACTGAAATTGCCAGACTCAGCCTGACGGTTGCCATGATTGTGGTCGGTGTTGTTTATCACTTGCTGTTAGCTAATGCCCCAGGAGATGAGCGGGATGGCAATTATGTATGGCCGGTTCTTCCAAACGAGGTAATTCACACCTACGGGCCAATCTTGATAGTGATTGACTACTTGCTTTCCCACAAAGCCTTTCGCCTAAAACTTCGCGCAGCTCTATGGGTTGCAGTGTTTCCTCTAACTTGGTTGGTGTTCTCAGTAATTCGAGGTCTTGTTACCAACTGGTGGCCTTACTGGTTTATCAACCCGAACGAAGAAGGTGGCGTTCCTGGAATGCTTACCTACATTGCCGCCATTACTGCTTTCTTCCTGATTCTTGGGTTCCTGGTATTGGGAATCAAGAAGTTGATTCAGAAAGTTGCCGCGCGTAAATAGGTAGTTCTAGGATCCCGAAATGGCACCTTTAGCCATAGACGGAAACACGAGACCGTGCATCGGTAACACTGCCCACCAGTAAAGCTGGCCAAATAAACCCTTTGGTGCAAATGTCGCCGTTTGAGTCAAAACCGTTTCCTGTGTGTCGGGATCTCTTTCGATGCTGAATTCAAGCCAGGCCAGCCCTGGCATTTTCATTTCGGCACGCAGTCTCAAAAGCTTTTGGGGAATAAGTTCTTCGACTCTCCAGAAATCCACGGCGTCACCAATTCTTAGGTGATCTGGATCACGTCTTCCTCGCCTTAGCCCAACTCCCCCGACCATGCGATCCATAAGACCTCGTAGCTCCCAAGCCCAGCTGGCCATGGAGTAACCATTCTTGCCACCAATTGATTCGATTCTGGACCAGACCTTTTCCATAGAATCTGTTCCTCGAACCACCCGAACGTCCTTATACAAAGACCCACCAGCCCAGTCTGGGTCAGTTGGCAGCGGTTCACTAGGGGTTCCAGGAACCGAAGCGTTGGTCCAACGGGTTTCGACATTAGCTTCTTTGATTCGAACCAGTGCCAGCTTCACGGCAACATCAAAGGAAGTTAGGCCAGCAGCTGATGGTGGAATCAACTCATTGATATTTGATGGCGCAGCCACAACTTCATGCTTGAGGCTCTCAACTAGTCTGCGAGCCAGTCGGTAAGGAACCGGAGTAACGAGTCCCACCCAACCGCTCGAAAGTCTTGGAGTCAATACAGGAATGGGAATAATGATTCTTCGCTTTAGCCCGGCCGCGGCTGCGTAGTGCTGCATCATGTCGGCATAGGTGAAGATGTCAGGTCCTGCAATGTCAAAAACCCCTTGGGCAGAAGAGGGCAATCCGGCTGCGCCAATTAGGTATCTCAGAACATCGCGAACCGCAATTGGTTGAATTCTGTTGTTGACCCATTTTGGCGTAGTCATAATAGGCAAGCGCTCAGTTAGATAGCGAAGCATCTCAAATGAAGCAGAGCCTGACCCGATTACTACCCCAGCTCGAAACTCGATTGTAGGAACTCCCGATTGGGCAAGGATTGTGCCGGTGTTCATCCGAGCACTCATGTGATCAGATAGCTCCTCGGTGCCGTTGATGATGCCTCCGAGGTAAACAATTCTAGAGACTTTGGCTTTTGCAGAAACGTCAGCAAACAGCTTTGCCATCTTTAGCTCCGATGCTTCAAAGTCATCTTTGACAAGCAGTGAGTGGATTAAGTAGTAAGCAACATCTATGCCTGCAAGTGCTTGCTCTAGGGCTTTTTCGTCGTGAGCGTCTCCTTCGACAACTTCAACCTGACTAATCCAGGGATACTGAGTCAAACGTGAAGAGTTTCTGGCGAGCACCCTAACTCGGTAGCCAAAGGTGAGTAGTTCTCGAATTAGCCTGCCGCCGATGTAGCCATTGGCTCCAGTGACCAAGCAAAGTGGCGCTAGCCCATTGGTTTTGACAGGTAGCGGGAGCCCTTCGGTGATTTCAGTCATATCCAATTATGACTCCCAAAACGCCATCCCCCGCATAGACTTTGAGACGGCTAGTTCCTAGCCCAAGCAATCTAGTAGGCATCAGCTAGAAAAGACCAGAAATCAGGAATCAATTGACAAAAGTTCGCAATCGCTGGGTTGGCCTTGTCTTTATCTCAATGGCCATATCCCTCGTGATCATCGATGGCACAATCGTAAACACCATCTTTCCTTCAGTAATCAATGACCTTAGCCTCACCTCAACAGAAGTTCAGTGGGTTCAGGAAAGCTATGTTCTTGTGTTTGCGTCACTACTTTTGGTGTGGGGTTCACTGGCTGATCGTTTCGGAAGAAAGCGCCTGCTAAACATCGGAATCATTGTTTTTATCCTGGCTTCGGTTTGGGCCGGCGTTGCCGACACACCAAATGCCTTGATTCTTGCCAGAGTAATTCAAGGTATCGGTGGCGCTATGGTTTTGCCAACAACCCTGTCGCTTCTAAATGCCACCTTCCAAGGCAGAGAACGTGGAATCGCATTTGCTGTTTGGGGTGCGACCATCGGTGGCATGGTTGCCGTTGGTCCTGTACTTGGTGGCTGGTTAGCCACTGACTTCACCTGGCGTTGGGCGTTTGGAATTAACTTGCCTCTTGGAGTTTTGATCCTGGCCGGTCTTGCCTACTACGTTTCAGAATCCAAGGCTCCGCAGCGTGCAGGAGGCATTGACTTTATTGGCGCAGCCATTTCCGTTGTGATGTTTTCCACTTTGGTATTTGGTCTAATTGAAGGCCGTATTTATGGCTGGTGGGACATTAATCCCAACAACCAGTTCATGATCGGTGACTTTGCCTGGCCCACTACTGGAATTTCTGTAATTCCAGTGTCGCTGCTGATCTTTGTAATTTCTGCAGTGGTGTTCGTGCTGTGGGAAAGAAAGCGCGAAGCCCAGAAGAAGAATGTTCTTTTGGATTTGGGGTTGTTCAAGATAAATTCCTTTAGAAACGGATCAATCGCTGCCCTAATCATCTCCATGGGAGAGTTTGGAATCTTGTTTGCAATTCCACTTTGGCTCCAAAACGTCATTGGCCTTAGCCCAATTTCTTCTGGCCTAGTGATTCTGTGGCTTGCTGCTGGAGCTTTCTTGGCCTCTGCGATCGGTGGTGCTCTAAGTGGCAAGTTGCCGCCTGCAAGGGCAGTACAAATCGGTGTCGGGCTTGAGCTCATAGGAGTTTTGGGAGTAGCCCTATTTTCCTCCACCGAAGCAGGCTGGATTACGCTTGCACCACTCTTGTTCCTTTATGGAATCGGTATCGGTTTGGCTACCGCTCAGCTAACCGGTGTGATCATGGTTGATGTTCCAATGACTAGTACCGGTCAAGCCTCGGGCTCGCAGTCAACTGTTAGACAAGTTGGCTCCGCTCTTGGAGTTGCAGTTCTTGGAACACTCCTATTTACCGGAACACAATCGTCTCTCGAGCAACGCCTCAGCGATCTTGAGGTTCCAACCGCTCAAAGCGTTGTATTAGTTGATGTCGTAGTGGATTCCGCAGGATCAGCAATTCCAGGATTAACCGATGGGTTGGTTGCCCAGCAAGTTCCACAGGCCCTTGCTGAGGACATTACACTTGCCGCCGGTGAGGCTTTCACAGATGGGGCCAAGTTGGCAGCCTGGTCAGCTGCTGGCTTCTTGCTACTGGGTTTTGCTTCTACTTTCTATCTCGGTTCACGAAAGACCAAAACCAAGAGCAAATCAGTGAGGAAGAGCTAGCTCGCTTCTTTGGAATCCAGTCAAAGTGCCGGGTATCTCATCAGTGGTGACAGCGCGGTTATCCGAAAAAAATGGCCGCGAGCCTAGACTGAAGCCAAGAACGATTACGAAGGGGAATTTCTCATGGCACAAAAGAAGCGCTCAGTTACTGAGCAAATCAAAAGACTAAGAACATATAACATCGTCGCGGGTCTGCTGCACCTGTTCCAGGCTGTGGCTTTTGGCTACGCGTTATCGCTACTGGATAACCAGGTCTTGTTTGGAACCACAGTTGATTACATGACTGGCCCTCCAGGTGCGGATTTAGAAAGGTTTCCTATTGATAGGGTCACTCTCTTTGAGGTCAACATTGGAATTGGTGTAGTAGCGTTCTTGGCGCTATCGGCGTTCTTCCACTTCTTGATCTCTTCCCCACAGTTCTTTGGGCGATACTCTGCGGGGCTAAAAAAGAACCGCAACTATTTCAGATGGGTCGAGTACTCACTTAGCTCATCCGTAATGATTTGGCTGATCGCTCAGCTAACTGGAATTTCTGACTTCTCAGCCCTAGTAGGAATCTTTGCGGTAAACGCCTCGATGATCTTCTTTGGGGCCCTTCAGGAGAAGTATGAAACTCCAGGAAACGGCCAAGGTTTGCCATTCATCATGGGTTCCATCACCGGAATTGTTCCTTGGATTCTAATTGGTGTCTACACCTTGCAGCCAGGATCAACTAGTGCAGCAGAGGTTCCAGGGTTTGTTATTGGAATCATCATTTCGCTGTTTGTGTTTTTCAACACCTTCGCTATCAACCAGGCGTTGCAGTACAAGAAGTGGGGATCATGGGCTAACTACCTAAAGGGGGAAAGAACTTACATCACTCTGTCCTTGGTAGCAAAGAGCATTCTTGCCTGGCAAGTGTTCTCCGGAGCAATCATTCCGGCCCTAACCGCCTAGAAAAACAGATTGAAAATAGCTCGACTGCTAGCGAGGGTGGCACTTGGTGCCGCCCTCGTTTATGCAGGAATTGGTCATCTCACCTTTTCGCGCCAAGAGTTCCAAGCTCAAGTTCCAGTATGGCTACCGCTTGATCCAGACTTTGTAGTTCTAGCTTCTGGCGCTGTTGAAATCATTCTCGGCCTGGGTCTACTATCGGCTGGAAGAGTTAGTGCGTATTTTGGTCTTGCAACAGCGGCTTTCTTTATTGCGATTTTTCCTGGCAACATCAACCAATACATTGAGGGCATCGATGCCTTTGGTTTATCAACGGACGAGGCAAGGCTCACCAGACTCTTTTTTCAACCGCTATTAGTCGTCTGGGCGCTCTGGTCAACTTCGGCTCTAAGTGTCCTGAGAAAATCGGGGAAAGATAAGAAAACTAACCCTGGCAAATAAGCACTGCTAACTAACCCTTAGAATTAGGCACGAGTTGCGGTTACTGCAGCTGGCAGCACAGCCCGGGCCTAAGTGAGGATCAAAATGAGACCAACATCAGCAATAGACACCCTTGCCAATAAGTATCTGGCCCAACTTGCAGTCAACTATCCAAGTTTTGCAACCAGTATCGGACTTGCTTCTGGTGCAGATCAAATGGATGACTATTCACCAGAGGCAATCGAGCGCGATCTCAAGCTCAATCGGGAGACTCTGTCCGCTCTTGCTGCTTTAGAGCCAACTGACGATGTTGACAGAGTCACCAAAGATGCCATGACTCAGCAACTAGAGCTTGACATTGAATTCCATGCTGCGGGTTTGCCGTATCGAGACCTAAACAACATTGCCTCCCCCGCTCAGGGTATTAGAGATGTATTTGATCTCTCTCCCACTGCCACCGTGGTTGATTGGGAGAACCTGGCTTCTAGAATGCGAAAGGTCAAGGACTCTCTAGTTGGCTACCAGCAGACTCTGGCTATTGGATTCGGAAAGAATGACGGTCCGGCACGGCGTCAGCTCAACGAGGTAATCACCCAGGTTGATCAAATCAACAAGCCAGAAGGTTTCTTCCATGAGTTCGCTAGAGACGCCAAGGCAGACACAGATTTGCCAGCCACGCTTCGCGAAGAGCTAGTTGCCGCTGCTAAAGAGGCGACAAATGCATATGCCGCCTTTGGGGAGTTTCTAAAGAGCATGCTTGCAAAATCAAGTGAGAAAGACGCAATTGGTCGCGAGCGATACAGATTGCTAAGCAAAAGATTCTTAGGCGCAGAAATTGATCTCGATGAGACTTATCAGTGGGGAATTGAAGAGCTAGCCCGCGTGGTAGCCGAGCAAGAAGCTGTGGCCAACGAGATACTTCCAGGGGCAAGCGTTGCCGAGGCAATTGAGCACTTAGAAAACGACCCGGCAACCAAGCTGGAGGGCACCGATGCACTTCAGAAGTGGATGCAGCGGCTAAGCGACAAGGCTATTGAAGATCTGGGCAAGACTCACTTTGATATCGCGGAGCCGATTAGAAAGCTTGAGTGCATGATTGCACCTACCAAGCACGGCGGTATCTACTACACCGGCCCAAGCGATGATTTTTCAAGACCTGGAAGAATGTGGTGGTCGGTGCCAGAAGGTGTCGAATCTTTCGACACTTGGCGTGAAACCACAACCGTGTACCACGAAGGTGTTCCGGGTCACCACCTACAGGTAGCACAGGCTACGTATATACGCGAAACTCTAAACGACTGGCGTCGCTTGGCTTCATGGACCTCAGGTCACGGTGAGGGCTGGGCACTGTATGCCGAACGGCTCATGGATGAGCTTGGCTACTTAGCAACTCCTGCCGATCGCCTTGGGATGCTCGATGGCCAAAGAATGCGAGCTGCTCGAGTCGTGCTGGATATTGGAGTTCACCTAGGTAAGCCAAAACTGGATGGCACTGGAGTTTGGGATTTTGACTACGCACTGGAGTTCATGTCCAAAAACGTGAATATGAGCCCAGAGTTTGTTCGTTTTGAAGTGACCAGATACTTTGGTTGGCCAGGCCAAGCCCCAAGCTACAAAATTGGTCAGCGGATTTGGGAGCAAATCCGAGATGACTACAGGGCTCGTAAGGGTTCCGAGTTCGATATGAAGAAGTTCCACTCAACAGCTCTGAACCTCGGTGGTTTAGGGTTGGACGCTCTCAAAGAAGCGATGTCTAGGGCATAGGCCAAAGATCCTGGTGCTAACCTTTTGTCATGCGAGCATCAAAGTGGATAGCCATAACAGCCGGAGTTTTAGTTGTCGTCATTTCGGGTGGTGCACTTGCCGCCGGTAACTATGTTTACACCTCAGGAACGGTCGTTCCGTGTGCCATAAACGAGGATGACTTAGCCAACTCCCCTAAGGCTTTTTATACCCCCGCTTCTGGAAACGGTCCTTTCCCGGGGGCCGGTTGGGACAAGTGGGTTGACTATGATCTAAGCACTTGGTGGCTAGCTGATAACAACTATGACGCGGTTGAGATACCAGTTAGCGAAGCAGTAACACTTTCAGCCTGGTGGATTGAGCCAGAGGTTTCAAATGGAAAAACAGTTATTGTTACCCATGGGATCGGCACATCCAGAAGAGATTTCAACACTCTGCTTCCTTCGGCAATGCTGGTAAAAAATGGCTTCCAGGTGTTGCTAGTTGACTCTCGTGACACCGGAGAATCTACCTGCACCGACGGTCGTCACTCAGCTGGTCAAGAAGAATCCACTGACTTTGCAGCGGTTGCCGACTGGCTAATAGAAACCAAGAGTGTCAAGCCAGAATCGCTTGGCATGTATGGAGTTTCCGGTGGAGCGGTCGCCACATCTCTGCTTCCAGCAAAGACAGAGAATGTCTCAGCCTTTGCAATGGAGGGAACAATCTTTGATTTCAATGCTGCCGCCACCAGAGAAGTTGAGTTCCAAGGCTTTCCTGGCTTCTTGTGGCAACTGGCTTTGATCTCGGCACAGTTGTTTCACGGCGTGAACCTGACTGAAACTTCAGTAATGCAAGGAATTGAAGCTGCGGGCGATCGACCGATGCTTATTTTGCATGGGGATATAGACCAGCGCCTTGACTACCAGTCATCGATTGATTTCTATGATTACGCCAAGCAACAGGGTGCAGATATCAAGCTAGAAACCTTTGTCGGGGCTGATCACACCGAGGGAATGCTAACTGAGAGTCAACGTTATTCGGATGTGCTTTCCGATTTTTTCAATAGGGCGCTAAAGAACTAAAACAGTTTCTCCGTTACTAGCTACCTATTGAATTCGGGTTGCCAGAATCTTGTCGATTCTGCGGCCGTCCATGTCAACTACTTCAAGTTTCCAGTCTGCAAGTACCACGCTGTCTCCAGCAACCGGCATCTTTCCAAGTAGCAGCAAGATAAGTCCACTGACTGTGTGATAGCGACCCTTATCCTGCTCAGGCAGTTCGTCAATTGTCAAGCAATCCTTAATCTCAGGAATCGAAGTGTCTCCCTCGAATAACCAAGATCCGTCGTCTCGCTGAACTGGGTCTGTGGCTTCTTCACCTTCGGTAACAATCTCACCAATCAAAGTGTCGAAGATGTCCTGGATGGTAACTAACCCCTCGAGGCCACCATACTCATCCACAACGAAAGCAATGTGAGTTTTAGATTGCTTGAACTGCTCTAGCAGGTCCATTCCTGTAAGGGTTTCTGGCACATATAGCGGTGGATCTAGGTTTTCTTGGAGGCTGAGCTTTTCTCCCCTGGCAACGGTAGACAAAGCCGTCTTCGCTGTAAGAACACCAATAATCGAGTCAAGTCCGCCATCACAAACGGGAATTCGAGACCTTACGGATTGCGCAATTTGATTGAAGCTTTCGGATTCGGGGTCATTGATATCAACAAATACGATTTCTGATCTTGGAACCATCAGAGAGCCCAGTTTTCTATCGTCCAGACGGAAGACGTTTTTTACCAGTTCGCGCTCTTGGTCTTCAATCAAACCGGCAACCGAACCCTCGTCCAGGATGGCCTCAATCTCGTCCTCGGTAACGGTGGCTTCTTTGTGCTTACCGATCCCAAAGAGCCTCAAAAGAGTGTTTGTGGTTACAGTCAAAATCACAACAAATGGCTTGGTGACCTTCGAAAGAATAAGCATCGGTGTGGCAATTACTGCTGCGATCTGCTCCGGGTTCGACTGTCCAATTCGCTTTGGAACTAGCTCGCCAACCGTGATGGCAATAAAAGTAACAATTAGTACAACGAAGACAGTGGCTGATACATCTGCTACCCCGTCAAGTACTCCAACACTTTGAAGCCAAATAGCCAGCGGCTTAGCAAATATGGACTCTCCGACGATTCCGCTCAGTAGACCAATCGAGGTGATACCGATTTGAATTGTGGATAGGAACTGGGTGGGGTCTTCGCTGATGCGAATTGCCACTTCAGCAGATTTCTTGCCGCGTGAGGCCATCGCCGAAAGCTTGGCCCGTTTTGAGGTAAGTAGAGCAACCTCTGACATGGCAAGAAGGCCATTA
>JBIIME010000013.1:0-26009 GCA_044338175.1 Rhodoluna sp. | reverse complement strand
ACTGGTTGAATTTCGTTGCCTCACCCCGAGCTCGTGCAAAGATTAAGCACCATTTCTCGCAAGAGCGACGTGAGGACGCTATCGAGATTGGCAAGGAAACCCTAACCAAAGGGATGCGGAAGCTTGGGTTGCCGCTGCAACAGTTAATGTCTCCGGACTCGCTCTCGAAGCTAGTTGGCGAATTGGGATTGCAGGATGTCAGCGCTCTATTCGCGGCAGTTGGAGAGGGTCAGATTTCCGCTCAGTCTGTCATCGATCGTTTAACGGCAAGTTCTAGCTCCGAGCAAGATAGTGAAGTTGATTTTGAGCTTCCACTTGCGCCGAAGTCACTTCGCAGGGTGAATGTAGGCGACTCCGGCGTCTTGGTTAAAGGTGATGGCTCTGTGATGGTGAAGCTGGCCCGCTGCTGCACACCGGTTCCTGGAGACAGGATTATGGGTTTTGTTACCAGAGGTAGCGGTGTTTCGATCCATCGTGATGACTGCAGGAACGCGACATCATTGAAACTGGAGCCAGAGCGCCTAGTCGATGTTTCCTGGGCACCTTCGTCAAAGAGATTGTTCCTAGTTCAAATTCAAGTTGAAGCCCTGGACCGATCTGGTCTACTCAGCGATGTAACAAGGGTACTTAGCGAGCATCACGTTAATATTTTGTCAGCATCAGTTTCCACTAGAACTGACCGGGTCGCCCTTAGTAGGTTTGTCTTTGAAATGGGGGACCCTGCAGCCTTGGATCATTTGCTGGCAGCGGTGAAAAGAATTGAAGCTGTCTACGACGTTTATAGAGTGTCGCAGTAATTAGTTGGCATTCTGCTTGACAACCGTCAACCAGCTTTTTCTTGCGTCTAATGCCTCTTTAGCCTTTTGAATCTTTGAGCTATCGCTTGCTGCCTCGGCAGCTTTTAGCTCATCTTCGAGTTTCGCAATTGACTGTTCGAGCTGGGATAGAACTCCGTTAGTGCGCTCGATTGCGGCCGGGTCGGATTTGCGCCAATGCTCTTGCTCGGCGTCTTTAATCTTCTTTTCAACAGCGCGCATTCGGTCATCAGTTTCGCGCATCTTGTCCTTTGGTACCTTGCCAGCCTTCTCGTAGCGATTCTGAATCAACAGCAGAAGTTTTTTTGCTTCTGCAAGATTGACTAGTGGGTCAAGTTTTTCGGCCTCCGCGATGATTGTTAGCTTGGCTTCGTAATTAGCCTTGAACTCAACTGACTCTTTAGCAATAACTTCCTTGCGAACGGCGTAGATGCTGTCTCCAGCAGCCTTGAACCTGTCCCAGAGTTGGTCGTCTTGAGTTCCTTGAGATCGGCCAGCTAGCTTCCATTGATCCAACAGCTTGCGATACTCGGATGCCGAGTCCGCGCCTTTTGCCACCAACGCTTCTGCTTGGGTAACCAAAGCAGTTTTCTTGGCTCTAACATTCTTGCTTTCGGCGGAAAGGGCTGAGAAGAATGTGCGTTTGTTTGCTTCAAACTTGGTTCTAGCCTGAGAGAAGAGCTTCCAGATCGGCTCCGAGTCCTTGCGAGAGATTCTTGGGGCGTCTTTCTGGGATTGCTGCCACTTCTCGAAGAGCTCGCTCATCTGAGCAGAGGCAGCTTTCCACTGTGTCTTCTTCGGGTCTTTGTCGGCAAGGGCCTGAGCGTTGGCAGCAATTTCTCGTCTGGTGGCGAGCGTCTGTGCCACTGCTTTCTCGGATGCTTCACTCTTGTCTTTCTTCATCTGTTCGATGCTTGGAGTGATGCTAGCGACTCGCTCTCGAAGTTCCTGAATATTTCCCACTGCCGCAGGCTCGATTAGATCTGCAGATAGTTTTTGAGCGGCTTTTGAGATGCTGGCTGCATCGGCTTTACCTTTTACTCGTTGCTCGAGGATTCTTACGTTGCCTTCTAGTTCAGCAAACTTGCGCTCGAAGTAAGCAAGAGCTTCCTCCATTGAGACACCCGGATATTGGCCAACCTTGCGCTCCGAGCCATTGTCGAATACGTAGACGTTGTTGTCTTCGTCTACTCGACCATGGCTGTTAACTGTTTGTGTCACCGGTTTGCTCCTGCGGGCTAGTGGTAGGTAATTATCTTAGTTCGATTGCGCCAAGTGTAGTTTCCAGGGCAGGGAATCCATCGACCCCACCTCCTTCAACTCCGGCGTCAATTACTGACTGCAGATCCTCCAGACCGCTGTTGACTTTGCCGAAAACGGTGTATCCACCCGCCTCATCTGAAGGAATGGTTGAGTCTTCGTAAACGATAAAGAATTGACTGTTCATGCTCGAAGCGGCCCCCTCCGCTCCTAGAGCGTTGGAGCTAACTCTGGCCATTGCCAGGGTTCCCTTGGTGTAGAAGTTGTCTGCCGGTGCATTCTCAATCGGCCCAAAGGTGTACCCAGGCCCACCGTCTGGAGTTTCCGAGGACTGGCCGCATTGCAGTACAAATATTCCACTTGTGGTCAGTCGGTGGCAGGTGATTCCGCTGAAGAAGTCCTTGTTCGCAAGATCAATAAAGCTTGCTACCGCCTGCGGCGCCAACACACCGTCAAGTTCAATCTCTAGGTTCGCAGTGCCCACTTGCATCGATCCGCTCCAGGACCTGCCTTCCGCGATCGCGATGTCGGGGATCGGTCCTGTTGGTGCAACTGGAGGTGCTGGTGATGGTACTGGTGCAACTTCTTCGACTTTTGGCACTAGTGCCGCATAGGTAAGTTGAGAGCCAATGGCGATGCCGATAGCTAACACGGAAACGACAATCGCAAGGCGGTTGTCTTTGCTTCTTCTTTTAGCCTTGCTAGCTTCAAGTTCTTGCTTGGCAGAAAATCTTGCAAGCCTTTCTCGGTCTGAAGACTTTCCAATTGGTGATCTTGTCAAAGTTGTTCAACTTCCTGTGTCGGGGTTCCTTAGAGAGTTTACAAAGCTTTTTGAGTGCTTTCGAATAGCCTTGTGGTTATGAGCCAATCGCTGTTTTCCGGTGGAACCCCGTTAGCTGCTCGGATGCGACCCAGGTCTCTGGACGAGGTTATTGGCCAGGATAAGGCGTTAATGCCTGGCTCTTCCTTACAGATTCTCGCCAAAGCCGAATCGGCAAATTCTTCACATACTTCTATCTTGCTCTGGGGCCCGCCCGGTACAGGAAAGACATCAATCGCTAAAGCGGTCGCTAGTTCGTCTGGGCGAAGGTTTGTAGAGCTATCGGCAGTATCTACGGGTGTGAAGGAGCTTCGCGAGGTTATTGAGAAAGCCCGTGTTGACCAAGACTTATACGGCGTCACAACGATCGTTTTTCTTGATGAAATTCATCGATTCTCAAAGGCCCAACAGGATGCATTGCTGCCCTCTGTTGAAAGTGGCGGAATCTTGCTCATTGCAGCGACCACCGAAAATCCTTCCTTCGCAGTGATCGCACCTCTACTTTCTAGATCATTACTGGTGCGACTTGATCCGCTGTCACGGGAGGCAATTTCTGCACTAATACAAAACGCACTAGTGGAGCCCCGTGGGCTGGACTCAAAAGTGGGGATTGATGACGCAGCTTTGAGTCGAATCATTGAGATTTCTGGTGGTGACGCCAGACGGGCACTGACGATTCTAGAGGCAGCAGCTTCTAGGGTTTTGGAGTTATCCGATTCCACCGAGCGAGTTATCGGTCTTGAAGACGTAGCTTCGAGTTTGGAATCCGCTCTGGTCAGATATGACCGCGACGGTGATCAGCATTACGACACCATAAGCGCGTTTATCAAATCTGTACGCGGATCTGACGCCGATGCGGCGATTCATTATCTAGCCCGAATGATCGAAGGCGGAGAGGATCCCAGGTTTATTGCCAGAAGGCTTATTCTTCTGGCCTCCGAAGACATCGGCCTAGCGGATCCCACTGCACTAACAATCGCTGTGGCGGCACACGAGAGCGTGGCCCTCATAGGAATGCCAGAGGGTCGAATTCCTTTGGCGGAGGCAACGATTTATCTTGCTCTTGCCCCAAAGTCGAACTCTGCTTATTTAGCAATAAATCAAGCCATAGCTGATGTTAAAAATGGCTTCAACCCGACTATTCCAGCCATGCTTCGAAGTAACTATCTTTCCAAGTCCGAAGCGGTGGAGGGTTACAAGTACCCCCACGATGAGCCAAATTCAGTGGTTGACCAGGTGTACGTTGAGGCCGTGCCTGAATACTTCACCCCTAAGAGCTCCGGATTTGAAAAAGGTCTCGTAGATCGCTGGCCAGCCCTGAAGCGCATTATTCGAGGCAATAGGGCTTGATGGCCCGCTGGATGCGGTGCTAAACTACCTAGGTTGCCAATTTGAATCCCGAGCGCGGCTGCAAGGGATTAACCAAATGGACAAGAGTCATTTAGCGGACCTTTCTGGGCACACGGGAACGAACCTCTGTCGTTTCATTCTTTGTTTGCATAACTTGAAAGGAAGCTGTGTCTAAGACATCGCGTACTCGCAGTAAAACTCGTCTGTCCCGAGCACTAGGACTAGCGCTAACTCCAAAAGCCGCCAAATATCTTGAAAAGCGTCCTTATGCTCCAGGTGAGCACGGACGCACCAAAAGAAAAGCTGACAGCGACTTTGCTGTTCGTCTTCGCGAAAAGCAGAGACTAAGGGCTCAATACGGTATTCGCGAGGCTCAGCTAAAGAAGACTTTCGAAGAAGCCAAGCGTGCAGCTGGTCTTACCGGTGAAAACCTTGTAGAGCTTCTTGAGATGAGACTTGACGCGATCATCCTTCGAGCTGGCTTCGCACGCACAATCGCTCAGTCACGTCAGTTGGTAGTTCACCGCCACATTCTCGTAGATGGACAGCGCGTTGACAGACCATCTTTCAGAGTAAAGCCTGGGCAATTAGTGCACGTAGCAGAGAAGAGCGAGAAAACTGAGCCTTTCCAGGTTGCAGCTGCTGGGGGACACGTTGATGTTCTTCCTACTCTTCCTGGCTATCTAACTGTTGAACTAGAGAAGCTACAAATCACACTAAACAGACGACCATTGCGTTCAGAAGTGCCAGTCACTTGTGAAGTGCAGCTGGTTGTCGAGTACTACGCCGCAAGATAGATCTAGCGTCACTCAAGGAGGTCGCCATGTCACCATCAGAAATCGCGAGCCTAGTAGCTGCGGGTGGGTTCGTATTGCTTGTTTTATTCCTAGCAGTTCCAATTTTGAAGCTCGGAAAGCTAATAGATCGAAGCAGTGAGTCTCTGGTTCAAGTGACTGAAGAGCTAACGCCTATGGTTAGCGAGCTAACCGTAACCTTGGAAGAAACCAACAAGCAGCTTAAGAAATTTGATGGAATTTCAGCTGATGTTGCTCAGGTCACTAAGAGCATCGCTTCAATGGTTGCTGCCTTCTCGGCTTCAGTCGGCGGTCCATTGGCAAAGTTTGCCGGATTTGCTGAAGTTGTGCGCAAGTTAGTCGGAAAGAGGAAGTAAGAATGAACAAACTTTTCTGGTTAATAGCCGGTGTTGCCATTGGCGCGGTCGCTGCTAGACAGATTAATGAAAACCCTCAAGCCCGCAAAGCTTACGAAGAAGCTAAGGCTTCGTTGCAAGAATTCGCTGACGCGGTAGCAGAAGGTTACAAAGAGCGCGATTCCGAGCTTGCAAAGCCAAGACGTAAGCCCGCAGCAAATGCTTCTGCCAAGTCAAGAGCCAAGGCCTCAGTACGCTCTACTGCAAAGAAGCCTGCAGCTAAGTCAAAGCCCGCTGGCAAGTAGGTAATCTTGCTTACGGCCGAGATACGTCGCCGCTGGCTCGATTACTTCGCCAGTAAAGATCATGAGATTGTGCCGTCGGCTTCGCTGATTTCTGAAGACCCAACTCTTATGTTCACCGTGGCTGGCATGGTGCCTTTCATTCCTTACATGACTGGACTAGTTCCCGCTCCATACAAGCGAGCCACTAGCGTTCAAAAGTGTGTCCGCACTCTGGACATTGATGAAGTTGGAAAGACAACCAGACACGGAACGTTTTTCCAAATGAATGGGAACTTCTCCTTTGGTGATTACTTCAAGCGCGAAGCTATCTCCTACGCCTGGGAATTTCTAACCTCACCCCAGTCAAAGGGCGGCTTGGGTTTTGAACCGGAGAAGCTCTGGGTAACTGTTTACCAAGATGATGATGAGTCCATAAAGTTATGGCGCGAGGAAGCTGACATTCCTCTGGAGCGTATTCAAAAGCGTGGAATGAAGGATAACTACTGGTCGACCGGTCAGCCTGGGCCAGCTGGACCTTGTTCAGAAATCTATTTTGATCGTGGACCTGAGTATGGCGTGGATGGCGGACCAGAAGCGGACGAAAACCGCTTCATTGAAATTTGGAATTTAGTTTTCATGCAGTATCAGCGCGGTCAGGGTGATGGCAAAGATGGTTTTGAGATTCTTGGTGAGTTGCCTTCTAAGAATATCGACACCGGAATGGGGCTCGAGCGCGTTGCCTTCATAATGCAAGGAGTTGACAACTTATACGAAATTGACGAAGTAAAACCCGTCCTAGATCTAGCAGCGAAGCTTTCGGGAAAAATCTATGGTGCTAATGAGTCAGACGATGTTCGCCTCAGGGTTGTTGCAGACCACGTTCGTTCCGCTTTGATGCTAATTGGGGATGGCGTAGTACCAGCAAACGATGCACGAGGTTACGTGGTTCGAAGATTGCTTCGAAGAGTTGTTCGCGCAATGAGGTTACTGGGTGTTGAAAAGCCAGTTTTTGCAGAGCTGTTTACTCGCTCTAAAGACTCCATGAAAGCTAGCTACCCAGAGTTAGACACCGACTTTGCTCGTATTATTCGAATCGCTGTTGCCGAAGAAGAAGCATTCCTTCGAACCCTTAACGCGGGTCTATTGGTTTTGGATGAGGAAATTGCAAAGGCCAAGAATGCTGGCAAGAGTAGTCTCAGCGGTGAAAGCTCGTTTCTGTTGCACGACACTTACGGTTTCCCAGTTGATCTAACTTTCGAAATAGCCCAGGAGCAAGGCTTATCACTTGACCGCGAAGAATTTAATCTTCTTATGAATGTTCAGCGTCAGCGCGCTAAGGATGATGCGAAGATGAAGCGTTCTGGGAACGCCGATCTTTCTGTGTACGGTGAGTTCCGTGCCCTTGGATCTACCAAGTTCACCGGCTACGAAGAATTAGTGACAAGCGCAAAAGTTGTGGGTCTTATTCGCGACGGAGCCGTGGTTTCGAGAATCAAGCAAGGCGATGTTGCTGAAGTAATTCTTGACGAAACGTCCTTTTATGCTGAATCTGGTGGTCAAGATAGCGATTCTGGTTTCATCTTTGCTGAAGGGCTATCTCTCGAGGTCTTAGATGTTCAAAAGCCTGTAAAGGGACTTGTTTCCCACAGCGTTACGGTTCGCAGCGGTGAAGTGGGTGTTGGATCTAAAGTGTCGGCAGAGGTTTCGGCTGACTGGCGATTGGGAGCTGCTCAAGCCCACTCCGCAACTCACGTCATGCACGCTGCTTTGCGTCAGGTGCTTGGACCAAGCGCACTTCAGTCCGGTTCTTACAACAAGCCAGGTTACATGCGACTCGACTTTTCCTGGAATGAATCTCTGAGCCAATCAGTAAAGACTGAAATTGAAGAAGTGGCCAATTTGGCTATCCGCCAAGATCTTGCGGTGTCTGCTGATTACATGAGCGTTGATCAGGCTAAGGCAAGCGGTGCGATTGCGTTGTTTGGGGAAAGCTATGACGAGCTTGTAAGAGTAATTCAAATTGGCGGGCCTTGGTCGAGAGAGCTTTGCGGTGGTACTCACGTATCCAGATCGTCCCAAGTGGGACTAGTTTCAATTCTTGGTGAGGCTTCGGTTGGTTCTGGCTCTCGTCGTCTTGAAGCACTTGTGGGGTTTGAGGCATTTCAAGCTCTTTCCGCGGAGGCTCTTATCGTTTCTCAGTTGCATGAGTCCCTAAAAGTCCCGAAGCAGGATATTGCAGCCAAGGTTTTGCAAACAATCGAGCAGCTCAAGCAGGCTGAGAAGAAGCTCGCTGCCATTACCCTCGAGGGTTTGCGCTCTCAGGTTCCAGTCATTATCAAATCCGTCAAAGCGGTTGGAAAAACTGACTTTTTACATTTCCCGATTGCGGGGGATGTTGCCGTTGATCAAGTGCGCGATATGGCAACCACTCTTTCTCAGGCCCTTGAGGGCAAGGCTTCTGTTGTTGCGGTGACAGCAACGATCGACAAAAAAGTTGTATTGATGGTCGCTACATCATCCAAGGCAAGGGAACTTGGTTTTTCAAGCGGGTCACTTGTGAAGCTCGCCTCTGGGATTCTTGGTGGCGGTGGCGGAGGTAAGGACAACATCGCACAAGGTGGCGGTCCATCAACTTCAAAGCTAAGTGAAGCGATTAGCGCTATAGAGAAGGAGTTGAACTCCTAGATGCGTATTGGCCGGAGATTGGCAGTTGATGTGGGGCGGGTGCGGATAGGAGTAGCGCTGTGTGACCAGGAAGGTATTTTGGCATCGCCATTGGATGCGGTAACTAGATCTTCTGACTTATCGGAAACTATTTCATTACTCGCAAATCTGGTAGACACCCATGGTGTTATTGAAGTTTATGTCGGTGACCCTCTTTCTCTAAATGGTAGACAAACGGATTCCACAAGTGACGCAAGATCCCTAGCCGCTGATCTTTCGCAATCCATTTCTATTCCTGTCCGCTTGATTGATGAGAGATTGACTACTGTTACAGCTGCAACAAAACTCCGGGCTTCAGGAATTAGCGCGAAAAACAGCAAGTCGATTATCGACAGCGCTAGTGCAGTCGAGATTCTCGAGAGCGCCCTAAGTTTCGAAAAGAATTCGGGTGTGGCTCCTGGAGTGTTAGTTGGTGATTCTGTTGGGGCGTAGATCATTGTCTCGAGGAGGTTCAAGGGGTTCAAAACTACTTATAGGCATTGTTGTTTTATCACTATTAGGCGGGATCGCTGTAGTGGCAAACTTCGATTGGATACGAGGTCAGTACCAAAAGCTAACCGCTTTAGATTATGAAGGGCCCGGCGTGGGCGAAGTCGTGGTGCGGATAGAGTCTGGTGAAGATGGTCTCATTGTGGCGAACAAGCTTTTTGAAGCCGGCGTAGTAAGAGATGTTGATTCTTTTTACCGTCTGCTTCTTGAGCGTAATCCAATCTTCTACCCAGGAAGCTTCACTCTGAAGCTTCAAATGAGTAATGAAGCGGCGCTTGCTGCAGTTACAAACCAGGCCAACATTCTCAGTTATCAGGTCACAATTCCTGAAGGCTATCGCGTGGTTCAAATCTTTGAGGAAGTGTCAAGAATTACCAGCATCCCAATTGAAGATCTGTGGTCAGCGGCTGAAGATCTGTCTGCCTATGGAATACCCGAGGAAGCGCCAACTATTGAGGGTTACTTGTTCCCTGACACCTACAGTTTCGATCTAGAGGTAACAGCTGAAGAAGTTATCTCGATAATGGTTACTCGTATGGAGGAGGCCCTTACAGATGCTGGGGTTGCCAAGCAGGATTGGCACAAAGTGCTAACGCTTGCATCTATAACTCAGCGTGAGGCAATGCTGGAGCCGGACTTCTATAAAGTCGCCAGGGTGTTTGCCAACCGGGTTGCTATTGACATGCCCCTGGAAACTGATCCGACTATTACTTATAGCTATGACGGGACTGACATGTCTAAAGCTCCAAGACAGGAGCAGATCGACTATGGCTATAACACTTATCTCGTCGGAGGTTTACCCCCAGGCCCAATCAGTTCCCCCGGTGAGCTCGCTATTGACGCCACCTTGAATCCGGTAGCCGGAGATTGGTTATTCTTCGTAACCATCAACCTTGCAACCGGTGAGACCAAGTTCTCCAAAACCATAGCCGAGCACGAATCGTGGATTCCTTTGCTCAGGCAATGGGAGAGAGAAAATCCGGACTGGTATGACGACTAAATTCTGTGTCGTTGGTTCTCCAATTCAACACAGCCTCTCGCCCGTAATACATCGAGCTGCATACTCCTTACTGGGGCTCAACTTTAGCTACGACAAGCTCGAGGTTCCAAGTGGTGAGCTCGGGAAAGTTTTGGAAGACAAGGCAATCTCAGGACTTAGTGTGACTATGCCTCTAAAGTATGAAGCGTTCGAGCTCGCTCAGCGCTGCACTTCCGATGCCACCGAGACCGGAGTGGTTAACACCCTTGTGAGGTCTTCGGATGGTTGGACTGGTCATAACACTGATGTCCGTGGATTCGAAAAGGTCTTCCAGTTGATACCAGCGGCCGATTCCATAACCATACTCGGCTCTGGGGCCACAGCCAGGTCTGCAGCTCTGGCAATCTCACGAGTTTTTCCCAGTGCGAGGCTTTCTGTTATTGGCAGAACCACGCAATCGGTGACCGACTATGTTGAGAAAATTTTTGGCTTTGGAGTCGAGGCTTCAATAGCGCCTGCCGACCCACCTTCCGTTCTTGACGTCGATCTTGTTATCTCCACTGTGCCAAGCGCTGCCTTCGCTGAACTGTGGAGGAGGGTTGGCTCAGCTGCTAAAACTAATCAAGGGTTCTTGTTTGACGTAGCCTACGACCCCTGGCCATCCCCGGCATCAAAAGCCTTGGGAGGCAACAGCATTTCTGGTCTCGAGTTGCTTATTTGGCAGGCCATTGAGCAGATCAAGTTGTTTGCAGAATCTAATGGCAAAGCCGTTGAGATGCATGATCAAGAGCTATACCTGGCAATGAAAACAGCAGCAGCTGAACAAACTGGGTTCGAGTAGGCCAATTGTGAGAGAATCAAAACTATGTTGCGCTGGTTAACCGCTGGAGAATCGCACGGCCCTGAGCTCGTTGCGATCGTTGAAGGTATGCCCGCAGGCATTGAAATCACCACTAGCGATGTCCAAGACGCACTGGCCAGGAGAAGACTTGGCTACGGCCGCGGCGCGCGCATGAAATTTGAACAAGATCAGGTTCAACTTAGTGGCGGCGTTAGGCACGGTCTATCACAGGGCGGACCAATCGCTATAACAATTCAAAACACCGAATGGCCCAAATGGGAACAGGTGATGTCAGCAGACCCCGTAAGTCAAGAGAACTTATCAGGAGCCCGCGCCGAGCCACTGACCAGACCTCGACCTGGACACGCGGATTTCACGGGTATGCAAAAGTACGGCTTCCTAGATTCCCGCCCAGTGTTAGAGCGAGCGTCTGCCAGAGAAACCGCCGCAAGAGTTGCACTGGGTGAGGTTGCCTCAAGGTTTCTTTCCCAACTGGGAATCAAGTTAGTCACCCACACTGTTGCCATTGGCACCGTCAAGTCCGAAGGTGATCAACATCCAACCCCTGACGATTTAGCAGTGCTTGACGAGAATCCAGTTCGTTGCTTCAGCGAAAAAGTTTCCGAGGCGATGGTTTCGGAAATTGAGGACTGTCAGAAAAGTGGCGACACACTCGGTGGAGTAGTGGAGACGCTCGTATATGGCCTGCCGCCAGGATTGGGGAGCTATGTCCACTGGGACCGGAAGCTAGACTCTCAGCTTGCTGGTGCGCTAATGGGCATTCAGGCAATCAAGGGTGTTGAGATCGGCGACGGTTTTGCTACCGCGGCCAGACGCGGTTCCGCTGCCCACGATGAAATTGTTAGAGATGACGACGGTCATGTTAAAAGAGCAACCGGGAGAGCCGGAGGGATCGAAGGCGGAATGTCTACCGGTGAAGTTCTTCGTGTGCGCGCGGCAATGAAACCCATCTCAACTGTTCCAAAAGCTTTAGCCACCATCGATGTCCAAACAGGTGAGGCTAGCAAGGCTCACCATCAGCGCTCAGACGTGTGCGCCGTACCTGCAGCGGGAATAGTAGCTGAGGCCATGGTTGCCCTTGTTGTCGCAAATGCCGTCTTGGAAAAATTCGGCGGGGACTCTGTATCTGAGACAAAGCGGAACCTGGTTTCGTATCTTGAATCCATCCCTGATGTCTTGAAGTCCTCTGGTAGCTGATGAAGCAGCCATTGGTTTTGGTTGGGCCCATGGGCGTGGGTAAGACAACCGTCGGGAAGAAGCTCGCTAAGGAACTGAACACCGCTTTTACCGATACCGACAAGATCATTGCGTCTAAACACGGAGCGATATCCGCAGTCTTCGAGCGACTCGGAGAACCTGGTTTTAGAGAGATCGAGAGTGCCGTGTTGGCTCAGTGTCTAGAAGCACAGGGAGTAGTTGCAACCGGTGGCGGTGTTGTAACGACCGAGTCCAACCGGAAACTTCTAAAGTCCCATAGCGTTATTTACCTCTCAACCGACGGCAAGCACATAGCTTCCAGAATTAGCACAAGGAATCGACCTCTTCTTAGCGGTGGCGCGGAAAGTTGGAGCAGTATCTACGAATCAAGAAAACCGCTATACCTGGAGGTCGCAACCCACGAGGTTGACACCAGCGGCAAATCGCTTGCAGCCATCGTTTCTGAGATTTCAAAGCTTGTGGGGCAAAAGTGGCTGAGCTGAAAGCAGTAACTGTTGGGGGAGTTACCCCATACCAAGTAGTCATTGGCAGAAACTTACTAGATCAAGTTCCTTCGATGCTTATTGGTGCAAACAAAGTGATGATTGTTCATCCAGTTGGACTATCTGTAAGCGCCGAGGCGCTAAGGGACTCTCTTATTGATGCCGGGTTCGAAGTCGTTCTAGCTGGCGTTCCCGATAGCGAGGATGCTAAGCGAATCGAAGTGGCAGCTTTCTGTTGGGGAATTCTTGGAAAATCCGAGTTCTCAAGAACAGACATGATTATCGGGTTCGGGGGAGGTGCCATCACCGACCTTGCTGGTTTTGTGGCGGCAACTTGGCTAAGAGGCGTTGGAATCATTCAGATTCCTACTACTGTGTTGGCGATGGTTGATGCGGCGATTGGCGGCAAGACTGGAGTTAACACTGCCGAGGGTAAGAACCTGGTTGGCGTTTTCCATTCACCAAAGGGTGTTTTGGTGGACCTAGAGACCTTAGCGACTTTGGCGCGTAACGAACTGGTTGCGGGATT
The DNA here is from genome assembly GCA_044338175.1 of Rhodoluna sp. Taxonomy (GTDB): domain Bacteria; phylum Actinomycetota; class Actinomycetes; order Actinomycetales; family Microbacteriaceae; genus Rhodoluna. Next base: position 13,047 of record JBIIME010000013.1, on the reverse strand, counting down.
TGCAGAGATCATCAAGTGCGGTTTCATTAGTGATACCCAGATACTTGATCTGGTTGGAGAGAATATAAAGGACGCTACTGATTCGTCCTCAGAGTTATTTCTCGAACTGGTAATCCGCGCAATAAAGGTCAAGGCGCTTGTTGTCGCAGAAGATTTCCGTGAGCAGGGTTTACGTGAGACCTTGAACTACGGGCATACCCTTGGTCACGCCATCGAATTGGCGGAGCGTTACAAGTGGCGCCACGGAGCGGCGGTTTCAATTGGAATGGTCTTCGCTGCGGAACTGGCTCGCCTTAATGGCCGCTTATCCATGGCGGAGGTTCAAAGACATCGAGATATCCTCGTGAGCCTTGGCCTCCCGGTGTCCTACCCAGCGGATAAGTGGCCTCAGCTTCTTGCCAACATGCGTATCGACAAGAAGGTGAGAGCTGGCAATTTGCGGTTCATAGTTCTAGACGAGATCGGGAAACCAAGAATCATGCATGCGCCCACGGATGAAATTCTGTTCACGGCCTTTCAAGAAATTGCTGAGTAGGCTAGAACCATGAAATCCATCGTGGTACTAAACGGGCCAAACCTGCAACGCCTTGGCTCAAGGGAGCCGGACATTTACGGAACTTTGGATTACGACAGCCTTGTTAAACTTTTGGAAAAGCACGCGTCTGAGCTCGGCTTAGCTTTGACCGTCAAGCAGTCAGACAGCGAGAGCGAGCTGATTTCATGGCTACACGAGGCCACCGATGCTGGCGCCGACATAATTTTTAACCCAGCCGCATTCACTCACTACTCTTACGCTATTGCTGACGCTTGCAAGATCCACACCGAATCTGGAGCGAAGCTAATCGAGGTTCACATTTCCAATCCAAACGCTAGAGAAGAGTTTCGAAAGACTAGCGTTGTTTCGCCAGCTGCGACTGGAGTCATTGCTGGTTTTGGGTTTGATTCCTATCTGTTAGCGCTTAGACAGCTAACTTCCTAAACGCTAGACTCCATAGGTACCCCAACGATAAAAGGATTGAGCGAGCACGAGCATGGCAACATCAAATGATCTAAAAAACGGCCTAGTTCTAAACATTGACGGACAGCTTTGGACCGTTATCGAGTTCCAGCACGTAAAACCTGGAAAGGGCCCAGCATTCGTTCGCTCGAAGCTCAAGAATGTTTTGACCGGCAAGGTTGTTGAAAGGACATTTAACGCTGGCGTGAAGGTTGAAACGGCAAATGTTGACAAGCGCGAAATGAACTATCTCTATAACGATGGCTCAGGCTACGTCTTTATGGACAATCAGAATTACGAGCAGATGAGCCTCACAAATGAAATTGTGGGTGACGCCAAGGACTACTTGCTCGAGAATCAAGGCGCTATTGTCGCTGTGTATGAGGGCAACCCTATTTACGTTGAGCTTCCGGCATCTGTGGTGCTAGAGATAACTTTCACCGAGCCTGGCTTGCAGGGTGACCGATCGAGTGGTGGAACAAAACCTGCGACGGTTGAAACGGGTTTGCAGATTCAAGTGCCGCTGTTTATCGAGCAGAATACAAAGGTAAGAGTTGACACCAGAACCGGCGAGTATCTCGGTCGAGTTACCGACTAGCAATTGAGCTCGCGTACAAAATCTCGCAAAATGGCCCTAGATGCCGTTTTTGCAGCCGATCTTAGAAAAATTAATCCTGAGATTCTGCTTGATGTCTCTGCTGGAGAACAGCTTGATCGCCAGAATCAGCAAGAAATCGTGGGCTACGCGAGGCAAATTGTCGAGGGAGTGACGGCAAATTTCGCTGAGATTGACGATCGAATTGAGGCCTTCTCTCACAAGTGGTCTGTGGAGCGGATGCCCGCAGTTGACAGGGCAATTCTGCGGGTTGCCTGCTGGGAAATCCTGTTCAATGAAGAAGTCCCTGACGGTGTCGCAATCTCTGAGGCCGTTCAATTAGCTGCTGAGCTATCGACAGAGGATTCCAGCACTTTTGTGAATGGGCTCTTAGGCGCCATTGCTGGCACAAAATCTGCAAGATGATGTAATGTAACTGATGTAAACATCCTTTAAAGATCGTCCCGTGAGGCGAAGAAGGAGGTAGGCGTTGTCAAAGCGCACTGTCTTAAGTTCGGACGATATTCGTCGGGCTATTACTCGTATCTCGCACGAGATACTTGAGCAAAATCGCGGTGTAGAAAACTTACTGTTGCTAGGTATACCTACCAGAGGTGTGCAGCTAGCTAATCGAATAGCCGAGGTTATCAAGGAACACTCGTCCTCCGACGTATCGGTCGGATCTCTTGATGTCACGATGTATCGGGATGATCTATCAGATCAGCCGACACGAGTAGTAGGTACCACCAACATCCCTACCTCTGGTGTTTCCGGCAAAGCCGTTGTCCTGGTAGACGATGTTCTATTCAGCGGGCGAACCATTCGCTCGGCTCTCGATGCTCTGAATGATCATGGGCGTCCGGCTGCTGTTCGTCTTGCCGTTCTAGTCGATAGAGGACACCGTCAATTACCAATAAGAGCTGACTACGTCGGCAAGAACCTCCCAACAGCCTTGACCGAAAGAATCTCGGTAAAGCTGCAAGAGGTAGACGGTAGCGACGAAGTGGTGATTGAGGATTGAAGAACTTGCTATCAGCCGCTGATCTGAAAAGGCCACAGATAATTCAGGTTCTGGATCTCGCGCACGAAATGTCAGACGTAAACGAGCGAGACATTAAGAAGTTACCAACCCTTAGAGGTAAGACCGTTGTAAACCTGTTCTTCGAAGACTCAACTCGTACCAGGATTTCTTTTGAACTAGCCGCAAAGCGCCTGTCTGCCGACGTGATCAATTTTGCCGCAAAGGGATCTTCGGTTTCCAAGGGGGAATCTTTGAAGGACACGGCGCAGACACTGGAGGCAATGGGCGCAGACGCTATCGTTTTGCGCCACGGTGCCAGCGGGTCAGCCCATCGGTTAGCGCATTCGGGGTGGGTTCAATCGGCTGTAATTAATGCCGGCGATGGTTCGCACGAACATCCAACACAGGCCCTATTAGATGCCATGACTATAAGGCAAGCGCTAGTTAGCGAGCCAATTGGAAATGATCTTTCTGGAAAGAGAGTTCTTATCGTTGGCGACATTTCACACTCAAGGGTCGCGCGTTCGAATTTGATACTTCTTACAGCCCTTGGCGCCACAGTAGCATCTTGTGGCCCAGCGACCTTGGTGCCTAGATCGTTAGAGCCAAGCGGCGGAATTTTCTACTCCCTTGATAGGGCGATTGAAGATTTTGCACCTCATGCAGTCATAATGCTGCGCATCCAATCTGAGCGCATGGAGGCTTCATTTTTTCCTACGGAGCGAGAGTATTCAAGGATTTGGGGAATGAATTCAGTAAGGCTTTCAAGGCTTGGAGAGGCATCGATTGTTTTGCATCCAGGACCCATGAATCGTGGTCTTGAGATAGATGCCGCAAGTGCCGACAGTTCAAAATCTAGAATCCTCGATCAGGTTGAAAACGGGGTCGCAGTGCGGATGGCAGTTCTATTTCATCTACTAGCTGGAGAGAAGGGCGAGACGCGATGAACTTTATTCTACAAAACGCTTTAGACACCAGCGGAAATCCAGTTGACGTTGTAGTTGAGAGTGGTCGGATAGCGAGTTCAAAAACTAATGGTATTAATCACGAGCTAGTGGATTGCTCTGGGCTCCACGTTTTGCCAGGTTTTGTTGATTTGCACACTCATCTTCGAGAACCAGGATTTGAAAATAGCGAAACCATTAGATCTGGTTCAATGGCAGCTGCTGCCGGCGGTTACACCGCAGTTCACGCTATGGCAAACACCTTTCCAGTAGCTGACACCGCCGGTGTTGTTGAGCAAGTGTTTCGCATCGGTAGGGAAGTTGGTTTAGTCCATGTACAACCAATAGGGGCCGTAACCGTTGGTCTAGCCGGTGAACAGCTTGCTGAACTTGGAGCAATGCATGATTCTGCTGCCGATGTACGAATCTTTAGTGATGACGGTAATTGTGTTCATGACCCACTGCTTATGCGTAGAGCGCTTGAGTACGTGAAAGGTTTTGGTGGCATTGTCGCCCAGCACGCTCAAGACCCGAGACTCACAAAAAACGCTCAGATGAACGAAGGACATCTTTCTTCACGTCTGGGCTTAGCTGGTTGGCCGGCACTGGCCGAGGAGTCGATCATCGCTCGAGACATCATGCTAACTGAACTTACCGATTCGCGATTGCACGTATGTCATGTTTCGACCAGGGGATCGGTTGAACTTATCCGAAACGCCAAGGCCAAAGGTATTCAGGTAACTGCTGAGGTCACCGCTCACCATTTGTTACTTACGGAGGATCTGGCTGAAAGTTACGATCCTCTTTTCAAAGTGAACCCCCCGCTAAGACAAGCTGATGACGTTATAGCCCTCCGTGAGGCGCTGGCCGACGGGACTATTGATGTTATTGCCACCGATCACGCCCCGCATCCAAAAGAATCTAAAGACACCGACTGGGCAAGCGCTGCCTTTGGAATGGTTGGGCTGGAATATGCTTATACAGTCGCCCAACAAGTTCTCATTGATTCGGGAGCGTCAAATCTTGTGAGGTTGGCAGAGGTTATGTCCATTACTGCCGCAAGAATTGCCGGCCTCGAGGGTCAGGGCAGCTATTTACTTGCAGGAAGTCTCGCGAATCTCACTTTGGTTGACCTAGGGCAAGCTTGGGCAGGCGAAGCAGAAACCCACTCTAAAAGCTCAAATAACCCTTATGAGGGAATGAACTTCAAGGGGCGTGTAGTGCACACGATTTATGACGGAGAATTTACTTTGAGGAACAGAAGACTAAGGGGGAGTGAGGTAGATGTTTGAGCTTTATCAAGTAGGTCTAGCTTTCGTAGCTGCCCTTTTTGGTCTCATCGTTTGGGCTGGGGTGACCTGGAGGAACAGATCGAAAGCTCAAGGTCGCCAGCTAGCGACTCCTGATTTCACCGATTTCAGCGATGCTGGAAGAAGCGGTTTGTACGTCGCCACCACCTTTGCGGACCGACCACTGGAACGTGTTTCCGCTCACGGTCTGGGCTTCGCTGGTAAAGCAAATGTTCATGTATCAGATATCGAAATTCAGGTTTCTCGCAGCGGTGAGAAGAGTTTCACTATCAGCTCCTCGGCGCTTAAAGATCTTTCCAGAACATCGGGAGTGATCGACAAAGCTGTCGAGAAGGACGGACTACTGTCGCTTCGCTGGCAACTCGGGGACGCGGAGCTTGAAACGCATTTCAGGTTTGCAAACTCTCAAGCAAGAGATGAAGTTGCCTTGAAGGTGTCTAAGTTGATTGTCGGTTCTCAATGATTCCGGCATTGTTGGTACTCGAGGACGGGAAAGTTTTTCACGGTAGTTCATACGGGGCAGTTGGGCAAGCATTGGGCGAAATTGTCTTTGCTACCGGTATGACTGGATACCAGGAGACACTCACCGATCCTTCATACGCTGGTCAGATCGTTGTGCAAACAGCGCCGCACATTGGCAACACCGGAGTGAACAGCATGGACGAGGAATCCAACCGAATCTGGGTCTCCGGATACGTGGTGCGCGAGCCTTCTAGGATCGTCTCGAATTATCGCTCAGAAAAATCCCTTGATGAAGAGCTTGAGAGCAACTTCATCGTCGGAATCAGCGGAATAGACACCAGAGCTCTAACTAGACACATTCGCTCATTGGGCGCTATGCGCGCCGGAATTTTCTCGGGTCCAAGATCGGAGCAGACCCCAGAAAGGTTGCTCGAGATAGTTCGCGAGACTCCCGAAATGAAGGGTCTCTCGCTGAGCTCCGTGGTAACAACACCGGATGCTTATGAAGTCCCACACATGGGTCAGTATGTTGGTCGAGTTACCATTCTCGACCTTGGAATTAAGCGCACAACAATTGCCCAAATGATCAATAGAGGTCTTGTGGTGTCCGTGTTGCCAGCGTCTTCCGACCTTAATCAGGTATTGGCAACTAGCCCCGATGCTGTTTTTTACTCGAATGGACCTGGAGACCCAAGCGCATCTGCAGGACAGGTAGCTCTCCTGCAAGAGATTCTTAGGCGCAGAATTCCATTCTTCGGAATCTGTTTTGGTAATCAATTACTTGGTCGGGCACTTGGTTTTGAAACCTATAAGCTCCCTTTTGGACATCGAGGTATCAACCAGCCAATTCTGGATAGAACAACGGGCAAGGTAGAAGTTTCCTCTCACAACCACGGGTTTGCCGTTTCAGTTCCCGGTGGTGAAAACGGTGAAATCGTCGACTCTCCGGCAGGTTTTGGAAAAGTTCGGGTGTCTCATGTAAATCTAAACGATGACTGTGTTGAAGGTCTCGAGTGTTTGGAGCTTAGCGCGTACTCAGTTCAGTTCCATCCGGAGGCGGCAGCGGGTCCACACGATTCACATCACCTGTTTGATCGCCTGGTTGAGACCATCTCTAGTCGGAAGGCGTTGAGCTGATGCCAAAAAGAGCTGATCTTAAAAGTGTTCTTGTAATTGGGAGCGGACCGATTGTTATTGGTCAGGCTTGTGAATTCGACTATTCCGGAACTCAGGCCTGCCGTGTTCTGAGAGAAGAGGGGGTGCGGGTAATTCTTGTCAACTCAAATCCAGCGACCATCATGACTGATCCTGACTTTGCTGACGCCACTTATGTTGAGCCAATTACCCCGGAGGTTATTGAGGCAATCATTGCAAAAGAGCGACCAGACGCAATTCTTCCAACACTTGGAGGTCAGACAGCCCTAAACGCGGCGATGAAGCTTCATGAGAATGGCGTATTAGAGAAGTACTCGGTTGAACTAATCGGAGCGAACGTAGCTGCAATTCGTGCTGGTGAAGATCGAAGTGAGTTCAAGCAAATCGTTCTGGACTCCGGTGCTGATGTTGCCAAGTCGGTGATTGCTCATGACATCGATGAGGCTTTAGCAGGCGCGAATAGTTTGGGTTACCCGGTGGTTGTTCGCCCGTCATTTACGATGGGCGGCTTGGGTTCCGGTTTTGCCTATAACAAGGAAGATCTAATCCGAATCGCAGGTGCTGGCCTGCAGGCCAGCCCAACCAGTGAAGTTTTGCTTGAGGAATCTATCCTCGGCTGGAAAGAGTACGAGCTTGAGCTGATGCGAGATAAGAACGACAACGCTGTTGTTGTTTGTTCAATCGAGAACGTTGATCCTGTTGGAGTGCATACGGGGGATTCAATTACGGTAGCCCCCGCTCTTACTCTTACGGATCGGGAGTTTCAGAATCTAAGGGATATTTCAATTCAGATTATCCGAGCGGTAGGCGTTGACACCGGTGGTTGTAACATCCAGTTCGCGGTAAACCCACTCAATGGACGTGTCATTGTCATCGAAATGAATCCTCGCGTTTCGAGGTCTTCCGCTCTTGCATCTAAAGCAACTGGTTTTCCTATTGCGAAGATTGCCGCAAAACTAGCGTTAGGGTACACGCTCGATGAAATTCCAAACGACATTACTGGAGTGACACCCGCAAGTTTTGAACCAACCCTTGATTATGTCGCCGTAAAAGTTCCAAGGTTTGCATTTGAGAAGTTCCCCGCCGCGGATTCAACTCTTACAACAACCATGAAATCCGTGGGTGAGGCCATGGCTATCGGACGAACCTATAGCCAAGCCCTGCAGAAGGCTCTTCGCTCTCTGGAAAAAAGAGGTTCTTCTTTTCACTGGGGTCCTAACACCACGCCACTGAAAGATCTTGTGGAGATTATCAGAAAGCCAACAGATGGCCGCATTGTCGATGTTCAGCAGGCTCTTTTGAAGGGTGCGTCTATTGATGAGGTGTTCGAGGCAACAAAGATTGACCCATGGTTTTTAGATCAGATTGTGCTGATAAATGAAATAGCCGAGCAGGTTAGGTCGGCCAAGGACTTGGACTTCGAGACAATCCGCAATGCGAAGATGCATGGCTTTAGTGATCAGCAGATAGCCCAACTTCGAAGATTGAGTGAGTTTGACGTAAGAAATATTAGGCATGAGCTTGGGCTTAGGCCAGTCTTCAAAACAGTTGACACCTGCGCGGGGGAGTTTCCGGCGCTCACCCCTTACCACTACTCAACCTATGAGCAGGAAACAGAAGTTGTCGCCAGCGACAGAAGAAAAGTTGTCATCCTAGGATCTGGTCCTAACAGGATTGGTCAGGGAGTCGAGTTTGACTACTCGTGCGTGCACGCTTGCTTCGCACTTTCTGAAGCAGGTTATGAAACTGTCATGATCAATTGCAATCCAGAAACTGTCTCGACTGATTACGACACTTCAGATCGCCTGTACTTTGAACCGATGACACTTGAAGACGTTCTGGAGGTTATTCACGCCGAGTCGCTATCCGGCGAGATCATCGGGGTTATAGTGCAGCTCGGAGGTCAAACTGCCCTTGGATTAGCTCAAGGGCTAAAAGACGCAGGCGTTCCTATTCTTGGCACCACACCGGAATCTTTGGATTTGGCTGAGGACAGAGGTGCGTTTTCTAAGATCCTGGAACAGGCAGGGTTGCTTAGTCCAGCTAATGGAACCGCAATAAACCTTGAAGAGGCAAAAGATGTAGCTCAGCGCATTGGCTATCCAGTATTGGTTAGACCGTCCCACGTTCTCGGTGGTCGCGGCATGGAGATTGTCTACGAGCCTGAGGGCATGGTTGGTTACTTTGGCCGAATTGAGGGCCAGGCAATAGTTGGTATGGAGCACCCACTTCTGGTGGACCGGTTCCTCGATGACGCTATAGAGATAGACATTGACGCTCTCTATGACGGCGTTGAACTGTATGTCGGTGGAGTTATGGAGCACATCGAAGAAGCTGGAATTCATTCCGGTGACTCGAGTTGCACACTTCCTCCAATAACTCTTAGCGATTCGCAGATAAGACGCGTCAGGGACGCAACTGAATTGATTGCCAAGGGCGTGGGAGTTAGGGGCTTAATCAATGTTCAGTTCGGACTCGCAGCAGATGTTCTTTACGTTTTAGAAGCTAACCCCCGAGCGTCGCGAACTGTACCTTTTGTCTCCAAGGCTCTTGGCATAACTTTGGCGAAGGCTGCCTCTTTAGTCATGGTTGGAAAATCTATCCGTGAGCTGAAAGCCGAAGGACATCTTCCAACTCTTGACGGAGTAGTTTCGTTGCCCGGAGATCCAATATCAGTGAAGGAAGCGGTGCTGCCATTCAAAAGATTTGCAACACCTGATGGAAAGTACGTCGACTCATTGCTAGGCCCAGAGATGCGATCCACTGGTGAGGTTATGGGTATCGACGTAGACTTTCCAACCGCATTTGCGAAGTCTCAGGCAGCAGCCGGAAGCGCTCTTCCCAAGTCTGGAAAGATCTTTGTTTCTGTTGCCGATCGCGATAAGCCACAGATGCTTTTGCCAATTCGAAGATTGGCTCAGTTAGGTTTTGAAATTCTTGCAACCGAGGGAACGGCGCAAATACTTCAAAGACATGGTGTTACTGCGACTTCTGTGCGCAAGCACAGTCAAGGTCCTTCTGAGACTCTTGGTCCAACAATTGTTGAATTGATAACAGCAGGGAAAGTTGACGTCGTCGTGAACACTCCAACTGGTGCAGCCGCTAGGCGGGATGGTTACGAGATCCGGGCAGCTACTACGGCTGCCGACAAGCCAATATTTACGACAATCGCTCAACTTAGCTCCGCAATTGGTTCATTTGAATCCGTGATCTCGGGCCCTTTCTCAGTTAGATCTTTGCAGGAGTATGCGCTAGATAGAAAGAGTGCTCTTGGTAAATAGTTTCGGGGAACGGTTACTAAGGAAGTTCGAACTCCGCGGTCAGCTCTGTGTCGGAGTAGATCCAAGTGCGGACCAGCTTTCCCGGTGGGCACTGCCAAAAACCGCTGCCGGAGCAGAGCAGTTCTGTATGAAGATTTTGGAAAGCTGTCAAGACGAAATTGGGATTCTGAAACCCCAGGTTGCTTTTTTTGAACAGTTTGGTTCTGAGGGTTTTGCGGTTCTAGAGCGAGTTCTTTCTCGAGCTTCCGATGCTGGTTTCTTGGTGATTGCCGATGCCAAACGCGGGGACATTGGCAGCACGATGGATGGATACGCTAGAGCATGGCTAGCAAGCGAAGGCCCGTTTCTCGCAGATGCCTTGACCATTTCCCCGTTTTTGGGTCCGAAATCCCTGGATGAAACGATTTCTCTCGCTTCGAGCAATTCAAAAGGAATCTTTATTCTTGCTGCGACATCTAACCCGGAAGCTAAGGCTTTGCAATCTTCAATAGACACTAATCACGAGAGCGTCGCAGGCAACATTGCCTCATACGCGGCCGGATTCAATAAAGAACCTTTGGGTTCAGTCGGGTTGGTGATTGGCGCTCAGGCTAATCTTGTTGACATGGCAATAGCTACTTCGGAACTTAGTCTTACGCCCATACTTGCGCCTGGTTTTGGATCTCAGGGCGCAAAGCTCTCGCAAGCAAGATCAATTTTTGGAGAACTTACCGATGTTACGATTTTCAACGTTGCTCGATCCATTGCGGGGGATTCACCACTTCGGCTACTTGAGAGAGTTAAAAGCGCGAAAGCAGAACTAGAGATCGGTCTTTCCTGATGAACGGAAATCTAATAGTTCTTTCTGGTCCGTCAGCGGTGGGTAAAGGTACTTTGGCAAGCTTCATTATTGGGAATAATGAAAATTTCGAATTATCCGTTTCGGCAACCACGAGAAGCGCACGCTCCGGGGAAGTGGCAGGAGAGTCATATTTCTTTGTCAGTGATGAGGAGTTTTCAAGGTTAATCGAGTCCGATGAGCTTCTGGAGTGGGCCACCGTTCACGGGAAGCACAGGTATGGAACTCCAAGGCTCCCGGTAGAGAATGCCTTAGCTAAAGGCAGGAATGTGGTTCTTGAGATAGACGTTCAAGGGGCATTTCAAGTCAAGAAGGCCTTCCCTGCCGCGCTGCTCGTTTTTGTTAACCCGCCAAGCTTTCAGGAGTTGGAGGCGAGAATGAACAAAAGGGGCACAGAAACCCCAGAAGATAAGCTGCTAAGGCTAGAAACAGCTCAATCCGAGCTCTTACAAGCCGAATTCTTTGATTTTCAGGTTATAAATGACGAGGTAGCCAGATGTGCGCAAGAAGTCGTAGACTTAGTTAAATCCAACTAATTGCAGGGAAGTTTGTCATGTCAGAAAAGCTTGAAGGTATTGTCTCTCCGTCCATCGACAACCTAATGGACCGCGTTGACTCAAAGTATGAGCTCGTCATGTTCGCTGCCAAGCGGGCACGTCAGATTAACGATTACTACTCTTCGCTCCACGAAGGATCTCTTTTTAGCAACGTTGGCCCGCTAGTTGATGTCACCATCGACGAAAAGCCTCTTACGATTGCCCTCAACGAAGTTGATCAGGGTCTTCTGACCAAGAAAAATCTAGACTAAACGGCATTTATCAATTGGCTAACGTAGTCGTTGGTGTTACAGGCGGTATAGCAGCTTACAAGTCTGCCGCTCTAGTGCGACTCTTCACTGAAGCTGGACACAGCGTTCAGGTTGTAGCAACCGTGAATGCCACTAGGTTCATCGGAGCGACAACCCTTGAAGCTCTTTCCCACAACAAAGTTCAAATTGTTGATCCAGATTTGTTCTCTGACGTTGAGGGTGTAAAGCATGTTGCTCTTGCTAAATCAGCTGATCTAATAGTGGTAGCACCCGCAACAGCTTCGTTTTTAGCGAAAGTTACCGCAGGTATTGCTGATGATCTTTTGACCACCACAGTACTTACAGCAACCTGCCCGGTGATTATTGCTCCCGCTATGCACACTGAAATGTGGGAAAACCGTGCCACTCGGCAAAACATTTCGACGCTCAAGGATCGAGGTGTAATCATCGTCGATCCAGGGGTTGGAAGGCTGACGGGGGAGGATAGTGGTGTCGGTCGCTTGGCGGAGCCAGAAAGCATTCTGGCTGCGGCAAATGCGATGCTTGGTGAAAAAATTCTCGCTGGGGTTCGGGTTCTTGTTACAACCGGTGGCACAAGAGAGAGAATTGATCCGGCTCGCTACGTTGGAAATTATTCTTCAGGTAAACAAGGTCTGGCGTTTGCGAGAGCCGCACTTGAGATGGGCGCTCGTGTGAATGTGATTGCTGCAAATGTCGACCAAACTCTACTGATGGGACTAGAGATTGAAAATGTGGTCAGCGCCAAAGAGCTTGAGAAGAGCGTTAATCAAGCAATAGGAAGTTTTGACTTGCTGGTCATGGCAGCAGCTGTCGCGGACTACAGACCAACGAGTGTGGCTAGTGACAAAATCAAAAAGATTGTCGCCGGCGAGAACATTGAGATCTCACTTACTGCAAACCCCGACATCGTTGCAGCTGTCTCTGCCAAACTTTCAAGCTCGGGTTCGGGCGCTGTCGTTGTGGCATTTGCCGCCGAATCAGGGGAAGAGCTTGAGTCTCTGGCAAGGACGAAATTGGAATCAAAAAAGTGTGACTTTGTTGTTGCAAATAGCATTAGTTCTGGCGAGGTGTTCAATTCAGATGAGAACTCCGTTGTGTTGGTCTCAAAGGACGGATCATCAAGGTTCTCAGGCTCAAAGACGGAGGTCGCAAAGGCCGTTCTTGAGATCGTTTCCAGTAAAGTTGTTAGGACACTAAAAGGGGATTCCATTTGAGTAAGCTACGTCACTTCACATCCGAGTCGGTCACCGAGGGCCATCCAGATAAAATCTGTGACCAGATTTCCGACGCCATTCTTGATGCAATGCTTGCTGAGGACCCAAACGCTCGTGTTGCTGTGGAGACAATGGTTACTACCGGTTTGGTTCATGTTGCGGGTGAGGTTTCAACCTCTGGTTACGTAGAGATTCCAGCAATCGTTCGAAAGACTGTTCTTGACATTGGTTACAACTCTTCGAGTATCGGCTTCGATGGCGCAAGTTGCGGAGTGTCAGTTTCAATAGGACAGCAGTCCCCCGACATCGCTCAGGGTGTTGATTCAGGTCTCGAAGTACGTGACGGCGGATCGTCCGACCCCTATGAGCTTCAGGGTGCAGGAGACCAGGGCCTGATGTTT
>JBIIME010000048.1:0-8186 GCA_044338175.1 Rhodoluna sp. | reverse complement strand
CTCAAACACCGTAAAGGTATCTGCAGGAAGCAAGCTAAAGGCTTCAGTCAAGTAACTTACATTCTTGAAGAAAAAGGCATCGGCTTCGGTCGGTGCCTTTTTCATTACTTTCAATCAAAAGGCTAGGAAATGAATAACTCACTAAAGGGCACCCTTTTGGTTATTGGCCAATTCATCTTGCTTGGGTTACTGATTTTGTACCCAGCAAACTCAATCAACTACGGTGTCTTTGGACTGACAGTAACTCTTGCTATTGCAATATTGCTGGCCATGGGCTTTGTAATACTTGGACTTTCGTTCTTGGCTCTCGGTAAATCCCTAACCGCTCACCCAATCCCCGCTAAAAAGGGCGAACTAGTAACGGACGGTTTATATAGATTCGCCAGGCATCCCATTTACACAGGCGTGCTATCTATTGGATTAGCCATGGCCCTAAGCCGTGGCCTATTTCCACACATCTTGTTTTTCATAGCCCTTATTGTTTTGCTGAATTACAAGGCAAGTTTTGAAGAGCAACTGCTTCGAGCAAGATACGTTGACTACGCAAGCTACGCGGATAAAACCGGCAGGTTCTTACCTAAGCTTAAAAGGTGACCTTACTTCAAAACCGCACAGTAGCAGCCAGCTTGGTTGCTATCTCCGGCCTGTTGGTTGCGATCATGTTTGGTCTTGTAATTGGCGGCGGAGCCGATCCATTGCAGTTCTCTGATCCAGGCCCTGTAGTTCGCTACGGAACTCCTATAACTAAAGGGCTCATGAATCTTGCCATGGCTATGGCAATTGGGTCTCTAGTATTGGCGGCCTTTGCGGCAAACGATAAATCCGCGGTTTTACGTAAGCTACTGAATTTGTCGGCAGTGTCTGCTGCAGCCTGGGTCCTAATTGGCTCCGCCCACTTCCTACTGAGCTTTATCTCCGTATCAGGTGCGAGCTTTTCGCTAGAGCCAAGCTTTAGTCAGGGCTTGTTTGTTTATGCAACTGAGATAGAACTAGGTATCTCATTTGGGCTGAATCTATTGGCCGCGCTAGCAATAGCAACATTTGCGCTGATGGTTAGCTCTCTGACAGGCACCGCCCTCACCGCAGCGCTGGGGCTTGCAAGCTTGATCCCGCTGGCCCTTATTGGTCACGCTTCGGGGACGGAAAATCACTCTTTAGCGGTCAACTCGCTAGGTATGCATCTGGTAGGAAATGTGATTTGGGTCGGGGGTCTAATTGCTTTGTTTGCCATCAAGCCAGAGCTAAAAGGAAACTCGAAGCCAATGGCTTTGCGCTATTCCTCGTTGGCGCTAGCTAGCTTTGCACTGGTTGCCATATCGGGCGTTGGATCTAGTTATGTTCGCCTGCCTAGTTTTGAAAGCCTCGCAAGCCCTTATGGGCTTTTGTTGATCCTAAAAGTCGGTTTGCTTATTGCCCTTGGAGTATTCGGTGCTATCTATCGGAGGGGGATACTCTCGAAGATCGACCAGAAGGGCTCATTTTTCAAACTAGCGCTCCTTGAGATATCAATCATGGGCTTGGCTCTTGGAACTGGAACTGCGCTCGCTAGAACCGCACCTCCTGTTGAGCAGGGCGAGTTTGTCGTTCCAACGCCTGCCGAGTTTCTAACCGGCGAACCACTTCCTCCAGAGCTCACCTTTGAGACGTTTTTGACTGTCACCAAGGTCGATATTCTTTGGCTAGTAATTGCCCTTGCTGCGATGGGTGCATATCTACTTGGCGTGAGGGTTCTAAAGCTCCGCGGGGATAGCTGGCCGATAGCTAGAACAGCTTCTTGGCTTCTTGGCATGCTGCTACTTATCTACACAACCAGCGGTGCCTTGAACGCCTATCAGGAGTATCTATTCAGTGTCCACATGATCGCTCACATGAGCCTGACGATGGCGATACCGGTGCTACTGGTGCCAGGGGCACCGGTGACGCTTTTGATGCGAGCAGTTCAGAAAAGACCGGATCAGTCCAGGGGAGTTAGAGAGTGGGTGCTCTGGGCCGTTCACACTAAGCCAGCGATGTTTATCGCTCACCCGGCTTTCGCGGCCGTGAACTTCGCAGCTTCTTTGGTGATTTTCTACTTCACCCCTATTTTTGACTGGGCCACCCGAGAACACATCGGCCACCAATGGATGATTATTCATTTCTTGATTACGGGTTATCTGTTTGTTCAGTCGCTTATTGGAATTGATCCAGGACCTGCCAGAGTCGGCTATCCGTTCCGGATAATTACTCTTATTCTCGTAATGGCCTTCCACGCGTTCTTCGGACTTGCTTTGATGACAGGTTCGGGATTACTACTTCCCGATTGGTTCGGAGCTATGGGTCGCACCTGGGGACTTTCACCTTTGGAGGATCAGCAAAACGGTGGAGCAATCGCTTGGGCAATTGGCGAGCTTCCAACCATCGCGCTCGCGATAATTGTGTCTTGGCAATGGTTCAAATCCGACCGAAGAGATTCGGTCAGATTAGACCGCGCTTCTGATCGAAGCGGAAACAAAGACCTAGACAGTTACAACCAGATGCTAGATCGCATCAACCAAAGGCCCTAGATGCAATCTGTGACACTCTCAGTTGAGCAGCAGAACCTTTTCGATTACATCGAGCAATCTGAAAACAACATCTTTATCACCGGCCGTGCTGGAACCGGTAAATCAACCCTGCTTAGCTACCTGGTTGAGAACACAAAGAAAAACGTGGCGGTGTGTGCTCCAACTGGAGTAGCAGCGCTAAACGTTGGCGGCGTAACCATTCACTCGCTATTTGGTTTTCCTTTTGGAATTCTGGCCGATCAAGATCTCGCACGGCACATGAACAAGCGAACTAGAGAAGTTCTTGCTGCATTGGATGTTTTGATCATTGACGAAGTTTCGATGGTCAATGCCGATTTGATGGACGCAATCTCTAGAGCTATGGGAATTGCCAGGGGGAGAAGAAAGCTTCCTTTTGGTGGAGCACAGGTTGTTATGTTCGGAGACCCGTATCAGCTTTCTCCAGTTCCAGGAAACAACGAAGAGCGCAACTACATGAGTGAGAACTACCAATCAATTTGGTTCTTCGATGCAAAAGTCTGGCGCGAAGATTCTTTGGAGAGATTCGAGCTCGGCGAAATCTTCCGTCAGTCCGATGAAGATTTCAAAGCCATCTTAAATGCGATTCGAGTTGGAGAAGTTGACCAGCAGATGCTAGATACCTTGAATGCTGCAGGAAACAGATTTCCATCGCACGAAGAAATCATTCGTCTAGCGACCATCAACGCCAGTGTTGATAAGACCAACAAAGAGCGCATGAACAAGCTCACCACCAAACCCAAAACCTTCGAAGCTATCTTTAATGCAAGTGATGAAAGTGCATTTGGAAGAACACTTCCGGCAGAGCCTTTACTGGAACTAAAAGTCGGTGCACAAGTTATGTTCATAAAAAACGATGACGGCAAAAGAACTTCCGACGGCTTAGTTCGCCGCTGGGTTAATGGAACCATTGGAAAAGTAGTTGACCTGCCATCAAGTGGTGGAGTGGTTGTGGAAGTTGATGGAGAAAGGCTAGATGTTGGAAAAGCCACTTGGGAAAAAGTTCGGTACGAAATAGACGAAGAGTTCGATGAAGAAACTGGTCGCGTGAAAGAAGTGCTAGTAACTATTCCTTTGGCTGAGTATCAACAGATACCTCTTCGTCTTGCGTGGTCAGTAACCATTCATAAATCTCAAGGGCAAACCTACGACGAGGCAGTTATTGATTTAGGTCGTGGGGCATTTAGTCCGGGACAAACCTACGTTGCGTTATCTCGAATTCGTTCATTGGAAGGGCTGTATTTGACTCGCGCCATTAGGCAACAAGATGTCATGGTTGATAAAGACGTGATCAGGTTTATGAGTGGTGTGAAGACCGCACCGGTTGAGAAGCTCTTTTAGCCCCTCAGCCACCAGTTGATTGGCTGATGAAGTCTGTCTGCCCAATCACTTTCTTCGTGGGCGGTTCCAGGAAACACCCCGTACATCAAATCTTTATCGCGAACATATCCCTTGGCTTCAAAACCCTTGATGGCTTTGTTGTGAAACGGTTGGTAGAACAAATCCAAGCCTTCTGTACCACTATCGGTGTAAATCTTGTGCTTCCCAGCACCTGGCACAAGCCTAGATAACTCCTGTGCCATGTATTCGTGGCCAATGATCCAGTGCGTTGAGAAACAAAGCGCAGCGCCAAATAGGTTTGGGTATTTGCTCATAAGGTAAACAGAGGCGAGCCCTCCCATAGAAGCACCTGCAATTGCGGTGCGCTCGAGCGAATGCTCGATGCCATACTTTTCCAAGACCATCGGCAGAATCTTTTCGGCGAGCAAGACGTTGTATTCACCGTTCATAGAAGTGTTGTGAATCGGCTTGTAGTCGGGAGGCAGGTTGTCAAAAATGTCAGGATGCGCTTCGACTATTTCCTTCGGCGCAAGTTCTAGCATTCGAGTCTCTGGACCTAAGCCATGAACGGCGACAATTAGCGGTTGTGGATCAGCCTTGATTCTTTTTTCTTGAATGGCATCCAAGATTCTCCAAGGAGTGTTGCTCGAAGCAGTTCTAGGATCAAAGACATTCTTGCCATCGTGCATCATCAAAACCGGACTGTAGGAAACCACCTTTTCTGGAACCCAAACATCAACTCGGTGGTTATCAACCGTGAAGGTCTCCAGTTTTCCAAAGGCCATGGCAATCTTCTGTTTTCTAAGTTCCCTAAAGGCCATGAACAGCGGAAAAGTGAAAGCCATCGCCGTTATCCCAGAAGCCAAGAAATATAGCCACACCCTCTTCATGCCAAGCTTTTTTGCCTCGTAAAGCATGAACACAACTAAAGCCAAAATCACAAACAGAAGATCCAGCGAGAGCACCCAGTCCACAGCCGAACCAAACCAGGCCTTAATGTAATCCTGACCCTCGATGGAGGCTATCGCGTTAAACCACCAAGCGGTGATGAGCCCAATGCCAGCTAAGACAAAGTAGATTCTGGCGCGCACTTCGTGACCGAACATAGAAATTCCTTTCTCGGTAGTTATTACCCTAGCAACGCTTATTGAGGCGGTAATCTAGAGCAATGCTGATGTCAGATCGCGATATACGCGCAAGTATCGAAGCCGGGCTAATTGGGCTAGAGCCCCTCGAGATGGGCCTACTGCAACCAAGCTCAATCGATGTTCGCCTAGACCGCTTCTTTAGATTGTTTGACAATCACAAGTACGCATTCATCGACCCTGCCGAGCAGCAGGACGAGCTGACCCGTCTAATCGAAGTTGACCCTTCGGAACCTTTCATCTTGCACCCAGGAGAATTTGTTCTTGGTTCGACTTATGAGTTTGTAACACTGCCAGATGATGTTGCAGCAAGGCTTGAGGGAAAAAGCTCTCTTGGAAGATTAGGACTACTCACTCACTCAACAGCCGGGTTTGTTGACCCAGGTTTCAAAGGTCACGTAACGCTCGAGCTATCAAACGTTGCAACGCTGCCAATCAAGCTATGGCCTGGAATGAAGATTGGTCAGCTGTGCTTTTTCAAGCTGACATCACCTTCGGAGCACCCTTACGGCAGCGAGAAGTACGCATCAAGATATCAAGGACAGCGCGGACCAACAGCTTCTAGAAGTTACAAGAACTTCTATAGAACAGATGTTGGTAATGCTCCGCTAGAGAACTAGTTCTACTCAGCTGGTGCAAATACCGGCTTTACGGTAAGCAGTAACGCGAAGCCAACAACCAAGATCAACATCAAACCGATGATTCCCCAAATTGGCGACAACAAACCAATAAACAGAGTCCATGCTGCAGGAGCCAAGAAGCTAACTGATCTACCTGTTGTGGCGTAGAGCCCAAAAGCCTCTCCCTGCCTGTCGTCAGTTGAGAGTCTGGACATCATGGTTCTGGAGGCCGCCTGAGCTGGGCCAACGAAGGTGCAGAGGAATAGACCAAAACCAAAGAAAGCAACGGTTCCAAGGTCTGCAAATACAAAGACCCCCAGACCACCAATGATTACTCCCGCAAGAGAAATAAACACCACTGCACGGGAACCTATTCTGTCTTCTATGAAGGCTCCAACAAATGTTCCAATTCCTGCAACTACGTTTGCGGCTATACCGAAAATGATTATGTCTGCTGTCTCAAGATCAAAAGCAATTCCACCTAACACTGCACCGTAGATAAACACCCCATTGAGGCCATCACGATAAACAGCAGATGCAATTAGAAATTTCAATAGATTCGGGTTCTGGCGGCCCATCTTCACTAATGATCGGAACAGGTTTCCGTAGGCGGCGAAGATTGATTCTTTTTGTATAGTGACCAGAGGCTTAGACTCTGGAACATTTAGCATCAGCGGGATTGAGAACAATAGAACCCAAAACATACTGATAACCATGACAACTCGTACCGGCATCGCGCCAGAGTCTGGGATGCCAAGCATTTCTGCTCCACCAAACCTAATAATCCATAAAGCCATAACCAACAAGACAATTCCACCGATGTAACCAAAACCCCAAGCAAGCTGGCTGACCTTACCGCGGTCCTTAGGTTTGGCGACTTCGGAGAGCATGGAGTTGTAATTCACGGTTGCAAATTCAAAGAAAATTCCACCGGCAGCTAAGAGCACTAGACCAAAAAAGAAGAAATCATTGGACGGTGCAACAAAGAACATCAAACCTATGGTTCCTGCAAACAGCCAGGTGTTTACCATTAGCCATTTCTTTTTGTGACCAGACGTATCTGCTCGACGGCCAATTATCGGAGCAATAAGAGCAATGATCACACCGGCCACTATTCCTGAGACACCGAGCCAGACGCCCGTGTATTGACCGGCTTCCTCTTCTTTAAGTCCCACGGGTGCAAATGCAGAGTCAGTGATGTACCGACCAAAAATGAAGGAAGTCACCACCGTCGGGAAGGCCTGAGAGGCCCAATCCCAAAGGGCCCAAGAGAAGGTGCCCTTTTGGCCAATTTTGTTTGATGGAGTCGTCACTGATCCAGTTTGATTTGTCATGGCAACAAGGTATCGCAAGCACTACCAGTTGCCACCAACTGGGCCGAAATTCGAGGTGAATAGATTGGTTGGGAAGAACTTGAGTAGGGCTGACTCAAGTTTTTTGGGAAATCACTTGACAAACTAGAGAGAGTTTGTGAAACTTGAGTCAATGAGGCTCAAGTTTGGGTCCTCAACCCCGATACACCAGTAAATACAAGGAGAAAACAAGCATGGCACGTGCAGTGGGTATTGACCTAGGAACCACCAATAGCGCAGTTTCAGTTCTAGAAGGTGGAGAACCAACGGTTATCGTCAACGCTGAGGGCTTTAGAACCACACCTTCCATAGTGGCTTTCACCAAAGACGGAGAGGTTCTGGTGGGCGAGACCGCCAAGCGCCAGGCCGTAACCAACGTAGACCGAACCATTGCCTCTGTAAAGAGGCACATGGGCACCGACTGGAAGTTCAAGGTCGATGACAAGAATTACACCGCTCAGGAGATCTCAGCCAGGATTCTATCCAAGCTCAAAAGAGACGCCGAAACATACCTGGGTGAATCCGTAACCGACGCCGTAATCACGGTTCCGGCTTACTTCAACGACGCCGAGCGTCAGGCAACTAAGGAAGCCGGTGAGATTGCGGGACTAAACGTTCTTCGCATCATCAACGAGCCAACCGCAGCTGCTTTGGCCTACGGACTAGATAAAGGTCAGCAAGATGAATTGATCTTGGTGTTCGACCTTGGTGGTGGAACATTCGACGTATCTCTACTTGAGGTAGGAAAAGACGATGACTTCTCAACCATTCAAGTTCGCTCAACTTCCGGTGACAACCGTCTAGGTGGAGATGACTGGGACCAAAGAATCGTTGATCACCTAGTCAAGAAGTTCAAGGACACCACCGGTGTTGATGTTGCTAAGGACAAGATCGCTTTGCAGCGACTAAAGGAAGCAGCGGAGCAGGCTAAGAAAGAACTTTCTCAGTCGACCACCGCAAACATCCAACTTCCATACTTGTCTCTAACTGAAAACGGACCTGCGAACTTGGACGAGACAATTACTCGTGCCCAGTTCGAACAGCTAACCGCTGATCTACTTGAGCGAACCAAGAAGCCTTTCAATGACGTAATCAAGGAAGCGGGTGTAAAGGTTGCCGACATCGCACACGTTGTGATGGTTGGTGGATCAACTCGTATGCCAGCGG
>JBIIME010000047.1:0-8217 GCA_044338175.1 Rhodoluna sp. | reverse complement strand
AAGCAGCTGCCCTTTACAAAATAGATGGCCTCGACAAGTCACTGGGTATTGCCCAGGCTAAGCAATTTGGTGGCAAAGAAATGTCTTACAACAACTTTGTTGATGCCGATGCTGCAGTGCGAGCTGCTTTTGACTTTAATGAGCCAGCGGTTGCAATTGTCAAGCATGCAAATCCTTGCGGAATTGCCATTGGCGCTGCAAGTTCCGATGATGCCATCGCCGACGCCCATGCAAAGGCATATGTTTGTGATTCAGTGTCAGCTTTTGGTGGCGTGATTGCAGCAAACCGTATTGTCACTTTGAAGATGGCTTCTCAGGTTGCCGACATTTTTACGGAAGTTATTGTGGCGCCTGGGTATGAGACAGAGGCGTTGTCGCTGCTACTTTCCAAAAAGAACTTAAGAGTGTTGCAGCTTCCACCAAGCTACAGCGCTCCTACAAAAGAACTCAAGCAAATTTCCGGTGGTTTTCTAGTTCAAGAATCAGACAGTTTCAAAAACTTCTCTGATCAAAACTGGAAATTGGTTTCGGGAAACAACGCAGATGCTCAAACTCGCTCTGATCTAGAGTTTGCCTGGCGCGCGGTTAGATCAGTTAAATCAAACGCAATACTGCTGGCCCAAGAAGGCGCTTCGGTTGGCATTGGAATGGGTCAAGTAAACAGGCTGGACTCTTGTGAACTAGCGGTTTCTAGGGCAGCTAGCCGAGTAAAGGGTTCGGTTGCAGCAAGCGACGCATTCTTCCCTTTTGCAGATGGACTTGAGGTTTTGATCAGGGCTGGCGTCAAAGGGGTGGTGCAACCGGGGGGCTCTGTTAAAGATGAAGACGTGATTCGCGCAGCCCAAGATGCCGGCATCACGATGTATTTCACCGGAGAACGCCACTTCTTCCACTAGCTGAGCGTGAAGTTCTCTTCGGGGTGGTAGCCTATAAGGCTGCCTCAAAAGGGCATGTTATTACCGAGGATTTATGAAGCAAGACAAAACCATCGCGACCCTGTTGCGAATTTTCCCCTACGCGAAAAAAGCCCTCCCTCGAATTGTGCTTGGTATCTTCGCGGCCGTCGCGGCAAGCTTGTTCGCTCTCGCGATTCCTCAGCTACTGAGGTCCTTGTTCGACAGCCTTGATAACTCTGGAACCCTAGATACTCTTTACTTTTTTGTCTTTCTAGTTTTTCTTATGGGTACCTTGGAAGCTGCCATGGTGCTTCTTCGCCGCTGGCTGGTACTAACCCCGGGAACATTTGTTGAGGCTGGGCTGCGTTCAACTCTTTACAGGAAACTTCAAGACCTTCCAGTTAGCTTCCATGATCGCTGGCCTTCCGGCCAGCTTCTTTCCAGAGCCACTCAGGATCTGAGCTTGATTCGCCGCTGGCTATCTTTTGGTGTTGTTCTTTTGTTTGCTAACGCCCTAACAATTGTTGTTGGCCTTTCAATCTTGTTTACTTTTCACTGGCTACTGGGTCTCATTTTCTTTTTGATCTCGATTCCAATCTGGATTCAGGGATATCGCTTTGAGGCAAAGTATGGACAGATTGCAAGGCTCTCGCAGGACCAAGCAGGTGATCTTGCAACATCAGTGGAAGAGTCAGTCCACGGTATTCGCGTGCTAAAAGCCTTCGGTCGTGGCGATCACGCAGCTCGCAAGTTTGCGGCAGAAGCTAAAGGTCTTAGGTCTACCGAACTCAAAAAAGCCGGACTCATTGCAAACATCTGGGTTTACTTGCTACTGATTCCTGAAACAGCGGTAGCTGTATCAATGCTGGTTGGTGTCTTCCTGGTTGCCGAAGGCAGCTTCACCATTGGTGGTTTAGTGGCATTTTTTGCCACGGCTACGGTTCTGCGTTGGCCAACCGAATCAATTGGATTCCTACTCTCAATGACTCTGGACGCCAAGACTGCTATTCAGCGCTTTTTTGAGGTTATCGACGAGCCGGTGCTTATCAAGGATCCAGAAGTTGCAAAGACAATCAGTTCACCAGAGGGTCGCTTGGAATTCAAGAATGTTCACTTCCGCTACCCAGACAGCAAACCAGATCAGCAAGACCTATTGCGCGGTGTTGACCTTGTTTTAGAGCCGGGGGAATCTGTTGCCCTAATTGGGGTAACCGGCTGCGGCAAGAGCACATTAACTGCCCTAACCACCAGGCTGTATGAAGTATCTTCGGGCTCAATCGAATTGGATGGCGTCGACATCAGATCACTAACAAGAGTTGAGCTACGCTCGCACATCGCCATGGCTTTTGAAGATGCCACCTTGTTCTCAGCATCGGTTAGAGACAACGTCTTGCTTGGAAGACCTGATTCCACAGAAGAAGAATTGAAAGAAGCGCTCTCTATCGCTCAGGCTGACTTTGTGTATGAACTACCAGAGGGTCTTGATACCAAGATCGGCGAAGAAGGACTTTCTTTATCTGGGGGACAGCGTCAACGTCTTGCTCTAGCAAGAGCGGTTGCTGCCAAGCCCTCGGTATTAGTTTTGGATGATCCGCTGTCAGCTTTGGATGTTGACACCGAAGCACTTGTTGAGTCAGCGCTTAGAAAAGTTTTGAAGAAAACGACGGCTTTGATTGTGGCTCACAGGCCTTCCACGGTGCAGCTAGCAGATCGAGTCGCACTTATGCAAGATGGCAAAATTGTTGCAGTTGGTAAACACAGTGATCTTTTGGCAACCAACGATCACTACCGATATGTAATTTCGTCACTCGACGCGGCCGGTAAGCAAATCGAGGTGAGCGAATGAGCATGCAAGGAGTTGCTGGCGAAGACAAGATCCAGCTAAGTAAAGAAGAATCGCAGCAGGTGAAGCTTCGCTCTAGAAAACTTTTATTCTCACTTATCTATCCAGTTCGCGGACGACTACTGCTAAGTCTTTTGATTGTGATTTTGTCCCAGGCCCTTAGAGTGGCAGGACCAGCACTTATTGCACTCAGCATTGACTGGGCTTTGCCAGCCGCGCTAAAGGCTGACACCACACCACTGTTTTTGGTAGTCGGTGGCTACCTATTTGCCGCCGTTGCCACCGCTTCGCTAATTAGCTGGTTCCTAAGGTACGCGGCCAAGCTAAGCCAAGATGTTTTGTTGGATCTAAGGCAGCGCATATTTGTTCACACCCAGAAGCTGTCTCTAGAGTTCCATGAGAAATACACCTCGGGGCGCGTAATCTCCCGTCAAACTAGCGATCTAGACGCCATCAAAGAGCTTCTAGATACCGGTGGCAACGAGATGATTGTTGGAATCTTGTACATGCTGTTTACCGCAACTGCGCTGGTGTTTCTAGATCTACCAAGTTTTGCAATTCTTGCAATTAGCTGGATTCCGCTATATTTTTTGACCAGATGGTTCCAAGTCAACTCGAAACTGATGTTCCGAGAGTCCAGGGTTTCATCGGCCAAGTTAATTGTTTACTTTGTTGAGACCATGACTGGAATCCGTGCAGTAAAGGCTTTCCGCAAGGAGAAAAGAAACCAGGGTGAGTATGAAACTTTGGTTGAAAAGTACCGGCACATCAACGCCAAGGTAATCCAGCTATTTGGAATCTTTGACCCGGCGCTAATCATGATTGGAAACATCTCTGTTGCAATTATTTTGCTCTGGGGTGGTGTTCGAGTTCTAGAGGGCTCTTTGGGTCTGGGCGTTTTGATTGCAGCAATCTTGTATGCCAGAAGGTTCTACGACCCGATGGAAGATCTTGCTATGTTCTATAACTCCTATCAGTCAGCTAACTCTGCCCTAGAGAAAATCTCTGGTGTCCTAGAGGAGAGACCATCGGTTCCAGAAACAACTAAACCAGTCGCGCTATCAAACGCCCAGGGTGAACTTATCTTTGACAAGGTAGGTTTCCATTACTCAAATGGTGTTGAAGTGATTCCAGAGTTTTCCTTGACCGTTCCTGCCGGTCAAACTATCGCTTTGGTTGGAACAACCGGTGCCGGTAAATCAACCATTGCGAAGCTGATTTCACGTTTCTACGACCCGACTTCAGGAACGCTAACTCTAGATGGCGTCGACGTTCGGGATTTGTCGGCTAAGGACCTAAGGCGATCGGTAGTAATGGTCACCCAGGAGGCTTACCTGTTCTCTGGATCGGTTGCGGACAACATCGCTCTTGGTAAGCCAGATGCTACCCCCGAAGAGATTGAACAGGCTGCCAAAGCTGTTGGAGCGCATGAGTTTATTCTTGCTTTGCCGGAAGGGTACTCAACCGATGTCAATAAGCGAGGTGGTCGTGTAAGTGCTGGCCAAAGGCAGCTAATCTCCTTCGCACGGGCATTCATTGCTAATCCAGCTGTGTTGATTTTGGACGAAGCGACGAGCTCGCTAGACATTCCTTCCGAGCGACTGGTTCAGCATGGACTAAAGACCCTGCTGGCAGATCGAACCGCAATAATCATCGCGCACCGATTATCAACAGTTTCGATAGCAGATCGGGTTCTTGTTATGGAGAAGGGAAGAGTTATTGAAGACGACTCTCCAAAGAATTTGACTTCAGGATCTGGAAAGTTCTCCAAAATGCACAAAGCATGGCGAGATTCCCTGGTTTAGCGGGGAAAAAGATTTTTCAAGATTTCGGTAGTCTAGAAGAGCTTTAGGGCTCACAAAAAGAAAGAGTAATAAATGGAAAAGATCAAAGTTGTTGGCAAGGTAGTCGATCTAGATGGCGACGAGATGACTCGCATCATCTGGCAAAACATTAAAGATTCACTCATTCTTCCCTTCTTGGATGTGGAGTTGGACTACTTCGATCTTTCAATTGAAAATCGTGACGCAACTGACGATCAAGTGACCGTTGATGCTGCCCATGCAATCAAGCAGCACGGTGTCGGTGTCAAGTGTGCGACGATTACTCCCGATGAGGCCAGAGTCAAAGAGTTTGGTTTAAAAAAGATGTGGAAATCACCCAACGGAACTATCCGAAACATTCTCGATGGTGTTGTCTTCAGAGAGCCGATCATTATCTCCAACGTTCCAAGACTGGTTCCTGGTTGGACCAAACCGATTGTTATCGGTCGTCACGCCCACGGTGATCAGTACAAAGCTACTGACATAAAGATCCCGGGCAAGGGAACCGTCACCATGACTTACACTCCAGAATCTGGTGAAGCCCAGACCTGGACAATCGCAGATTACCCCGCATCCGGTGGTGTTGCGATGGGTATGTATAACTACATGGACTCAATTCGTGACTTCGCGAGAGCCTCCTTCAACTACGGATTGGCAAGGACTTACCCGGTCTACCTATCCACCAAGAACACAATCTTGAAAGCCTACGACGGCGCCTTCAAAGACGCTTTCCAAGAAGTATTTGACGCCGAGTATGCAGACAGGTTCAAGGCAGCAGGAATTACCTACGAACACCGTCTAATCGATGACATGGTCGCCGCTTCATTGAAGTGGGAAGGTGGCTACGTCTGGGCCTGCAAGAACTACGACGGTGACGTTCAGTCCGACACAGTAGCTCAGGGCTTTGGATCTCTTGGTCTCATGACCTCGGTTCTAACTACCCCAGATGCCAAGACAGCTTTGGCTGAAGCGGCTCACGGAACGGTTACTCGTCACTACCGCCAACACCAGGCAGGTCAAAAGACATCGACTAATCCGATTGCCTCGATCTACGCTTGGACCAGAGGTCTGATGCACCGTGCCAAATTGGATGGAACTCCAGAAGTTCAGAAATTTGCGGAGACTCTAGAAGATGTCGTAATCAAGACTGTTGAGTCTGGAAAAATGACAAAGGACCTCGCAGCTCTGGTAGGTCCAAACCAGGCGTACCAAACAACCGAAGAGTTTATGCAGTCGCTAGCAGAAAATTTGCAACAGCGTCTGAAGTAATCCACATTGTGTAAAACCCCTGACTGAAATCGGTCAGGGGTTTTACATTTGCGGGATGAAAAAATTAAAGAACTCTTCGATAACCGCGATCTTATTGGCAATTGGAATTACGGCAGGAACATTCGGTGTGATACCGGCAAGCGCATCCTACGTTGAAAGTTGCTACGAGCAAAACTGCACTATTTGGTTTTCCCACACTGGTGAGATTCAAACTTGGCACCCTCCGATAAACGCGCGCAATATAACATTTCAAGTCTCTGGTGGGCAGGGTGGAAAAAGTGGTGGCCAGGGTGGTCGGGTTACCGGAACTTTGACCCAGATCCCTTCCACTTTGTATATCGCGGTAGCGGGAGCTGGAATAACTGGGCAATCGGCGGCCGGTGGTTTCAACGGTGGGGGCCAAGCTGGATCGGGTTCAAACAATGAAGGATCCGGCGGCGGCTCAAGTGATATCCGCTTAGGCACCAACGTTGAATCAAGAATTGTTGTTGCCGGAGGAGGCGGTGGTCGCGGAGCTGGAATCACCCCAACCCCTAGCCCTGGCGGAGGTATCTTCGCTGCTGCTGGGAAAGATGGCCAGGGACAAGGTGGTGGAGGCGGTTCACAAACTTCTGGTGGATACGGGGGAGCAGCTAACGGAACAGGAACCTCAGGTGCAGCGGGTTCGCTACTTACCGGTGGAACCGGTGGTTCTAGCAACCTCTATGGAGGTGGCGGTGGAGGCGGTGGCTACTTTGGAGGAGGCGGTGGCGGCTCCGATACTGACAGCTCAGGTAATGATGCGGGAGCTGGTGGAGGTGGATCCTCGTTTGCAGATCCTTACTACACATCTAATGTCACACACTTTACTGGAGTAAAAAGCGGCCACGGAATGGTCATGATTGAGTACCAATTGGTTCCACTATTTCAATCGATTGGCTCTGAAACACAACTAACTAATTCTTCCGTTGTAGATTTTCAAATTGAACTTAGTGACCCATTCCCAAACTTTTCCGCCAGTCACATCGAAATAGTCGGTGATCCAGGCACCTGTCAACCCGGAACCCTCAGTGGTAGTGGAACATCTCTTCTTTACACAGTGACAGATTGCGTAGATGGTCAAGTGGGTATCTCAATTCCCGCAAACTCAATAGCTGCACAAGGGTATTCCGGTCCCGAGTTAACACAGAGTTCAGCCATGGTGACTGTGGATCGAACTGCCCCTGAAGTATTTGACATCACGCAAGAACAATCAGAATTGACTATTTTAGTTACTGAACCCGTATTGCAACCCACCGATGAGAGCTACAGTTTCACAAGCTCTAAAACTGCTTGCCAGCTTGACTCTGTTACTGCTAGCAGTGATCAAATATGGCTAGCAGCACTGATTGGCTGCGAGGGTTCAAGTTTTACCTTTACAATCCTTGCCAATTCGGTTGCGGATTTAGCTGGGAACACAGGCCCCGCAACGGACAGCTCATTTTCAGTTGCGGTTCCAGAGCCAGCTGTTTTAGCCGTAGCGCCAGTGAATTCCAGTTCGCCAAACCCTTCAAATATCTTGGGGGTACCAGCTCGAGAGCGGGTGGCTCCCGCAGTAACGCTGGAAAATCTACCCAGTGGGGATTCTGAAGTTACTGAATCCCCGACTCAAAGACGGCAAGCAGCTCAATCTGTTATCACCGCCTCGACCACTTCCGAGCCAGTGAATTCGAGTCTGGGCTGGACCGTTGGTCTAGCTATTGCAGGGGTCTTGCTTCTGGCGGCTGGGCTGACCTTGAGGCGAAGAGGTATTTCTGATCTGGTAGTTGGTTAGGTGGTCGAGGCTTCGACCACCTCCAACGGTCTCAAACATCGGCTCTGGTAAGCTACTAAAAACAAGGAGCCCCGATTGACTACCAGTAGCCAACTGTCTAATTTTTCTAAGCCGCTTTCTGAGACCGATCCAGAAATTGCTGCTGTATTGCAGCAGGAGCTTGATCGCCAAAGGCATACATTGGAAATGATTGCCAGTGAGAACTTTGTCTCAAGAGGAATCTTAGAAGCTCAGGGTTCGGTTCTTACCAATAAGTACGCTGAAGGCTATCCGGGTAAGAGGTATTACGGTGGTTGCGAAGTTGTTGACGTTGCGGAAGAGCTAGCCCGCACTCGAGCCAAAGAACTCTTTGGGGCAGAGCACGCAAACGTCCAGCCACATTCTGGAGCCACCGCTAACGCAGCTCTGATGATGGCTCTTGCAAAACCAGGCGATCGTATTTTGGGTCTTGAGCTTGCTCACGGTGGGCACCTAACTCATGGAATGAAGCTTAATTTTTCTGGTCAGACCTACGAGCCACACGCTTATGGACTAAACCCAGAAACAAATTTGATTGATATGGAAATTGTTCGAGCACGTGCGCTTGAAACTAAA
>JBIIME010000046.1:0-8442 GCA_044338175.1 Rhodoluna sp. | reverse complement strand
GGCATGCTCAGCCAGCAGGGGCTGGACTGAATCGAGCATTATTCTCCGTCAGAACCTGTTGGAACTGGCATGGACTTTTGAACCTGCATTAGAAACTCCACGTTGCTCGAAGTTTCCTTTAGTCTGTTCAGAACAAGCTCGAGTGCCTGCTGCTGCTCTAGACCGGCCAGTGCACGACGAAGCTTCCAAATGATCTTGGTTTCGTCTGGGTTCATCAACATCTCTTCGCGTCTGGTTCCAGAAGCGTTTAGATCTACCGCAGGGAAGATTCGCTTGTCGGCAAGTGCACGAGATAGTCGAAGCTCCATGTTTCCAGTTCCCTTGAACTCTTCGAAGATAACCTCGTCCATCTTGGATCCGGTTTCAACAAGTGCTGTTGCAAGGATGGTTAGTGATCCGCCATCTTCAATGTTTCTAGCCGCACCAAAGAATCGCTTTGGTGGGTAAAGTGCTGACGAATCAACACCACCAGAAAGGATTCGACCAGATGCCGGAGCACTTAGGTTGTAAGCGCGACCCAAACGGGTAATTGAGTCAAGCAAAACTACAACATCGTGACCTAGCTCGACCAGTCTCTTGGCGCGCTCAATAGCAAGCTCGGCAACTGTGGTGTGATCTTCAGCAGGGCGGTCGAAGGTCGAGGCGATAACCTCACCCTTTACTGTGCGCTGCATGTCGGTAACTTCTTCCGGTCTTTCATCAACCAAAACAACCATGAGGTGAACCTCTGGATTATTGGTTGCGATCGCGTTAGCGATTGCCTGAAGGACCAAAGTCTTTCCAGCCTTTGGAGGAGAAACGATCAATCCACGCTGACCCTTACCAATTGGTGCAACTAGGTCAATGATTCGAGTCGAAAGCTTGTTGGCTTCTGTCTCAAGTCGCAATCTGGTCTGCGGGTAAAGCGGGGTTAGCTTGCCAAATTCAACTCGATCAGCAGAGGCGGCTTGGTCAAGTCCATTGACAGTGTCGATGCGAACTAGGGCATTGAACTTCTGACGACCCTGGCCTTCACCTTCACGCGGCTGACGAATGGCGCCAACTACGGCGTCACCCTTGCGAAGTCCATACTTCTTCACTTGACCCAAAGATACGTAAACATCGTTTGGACCTGGAAGGTAACCACTGGTTCTTACGAATGCGTAGTTATCCAAAACATCTAGGATTCCAGCAACGCTGATTAGAACGTCGTCTGGAGAGATTTCTGGTTCTGCCTCTTCGCGGTCGTTGTTGCCGCCGCGTCTTCCGCGATCGCGATCGCGGTACCGGTTGCGGTTTCTAGAGTTGCGTCCGCCGCCACGACGGTCATCGTCAAAGTCGCGGTTTCTTCTGCGGTCACCGGAGTCGGAACTTGATTCTTGGCTTGGGGTGTCGCTCGAAGCGGAAGAATCCCTTGCGGATCTTGACTCGCCTGAGTCTTGGTTGCCATCGGCTGGCTTTTCTGCCTTAGCCTTGGACTTTCTCGGTGCGCTATCGCTTCCTTCGGGTGCTGATGCTTCAGCCACTGCTCGTCGGGATTTGCGTACCGGTTTAGCTTCTTGGATTTCATCCATTTATTGATTGCTCTTTCTTGAGTGTTTAGATAATCGGTTGTTATCTCGATTTATCTGTCAACGCGATTTGATTGCGTTTTAGTGCAGTATTTTCTGCGGGGATTTCACCTAGCTATTTACCCTTAGAGGGTCCAATTACTTCTGGTGTATCTCCATGGTAGCACCTTTATTGTCGACGGCCAACAACAAAGCCTGCCATTGTGGGTGGGTTTTTTCGGCCAACTCTTTAGCCTTTAGCCTTTGAGCCGGGTCACTTGCCAGTACTAGAACAGAAGGTCCTGCTCCAGAAACCACAGCGGCGTGACCACCAGCTCGGAGGGTTTGAATTAGAGCATCGGTTTCAGGCATTGCGGTAGCCCTATAGCTTTGGTGCAACCTGTCTTCGGTAGCCGCAAAAAGTAGCTCTGGGGACTGCACCATGGCAGCTACCAGCAAAGCAGATCTGGAAACGTTGAAGACGGCGTCCCCGTGTGGCACCGATTCGGGCTGCAAGGATCTAGCCAGAGCGGTTGACATCTTGTTTGCCGAAACCAATACCAAAGGTGAGACTCCGCGGTGTACCGAGAGCTTCTTGGTGTGTGGGCCTTGCTCGTCTTCCCAGGCAATACTTAGCCCTCCAAACAAAGCGGGAGCAACGTTATCTGGATGATTCTCAAACTCAGTTGCTATATCCAGCATGGTCTTATCGCTAATTGTTGCCACGCCATCTAATAGACCCTTGGCGGCCATGATTCCTGACACTACCGCAGCGCCACTGGAGCCCATACCGGCACTATGGGGAATGCGATTGACTGCCTTCAAAACTAGACCGGGAGCATTTTGACCAGCGCGCTTAAAGGTTTCTAGAATCGCCCGCACCACTAAGTGCGTGGCGTCCATGGGCACCTGACCCTTGCCTTCTCCCTCGACTTCAATTGTCAGAGTTCCGGCCTTAGCGGCCGTGACCTCAAGATGGTCGTAGTAAGCAAGGGCAATCCCAAGGGTGTCAAATCCAGGACCTAAGTTGGCCGAAGTTGCCGGAACCCTAACTACAACGCGTTTTCCCTCTAAGTTGGTCATTGTTATGCCAGCCCCAATCTTTCTGCAACTTCAGCGGCATTTGTAGAAACTGCCTCCGGGGTGATCTCATTTCCAGCTTCGTCTTTGAGCGCCCACATTGGATCTTTCAATCCGTGGCCCGTCACTGTAACAACAATAAGGGCACCGGCAAAGCTTTCACCTTGTTGGGCTGCCTTATAGATTCCGGCAGCACCGGTAGCCGAAGAAGGCTCAACAAAAACTCCGGCTTCTTGAGATAAGAATCTGTGCATCCATAAAATCTCCGCATCGGACACCGCGCCAAACTTTCCGACCGAGCACTCCATGGCACTTACAGCTAGATCCCAAGAAGCAGGATTGCCGATTCGGATTGCGGTAGCGATGGTGTCGGGATTCTTAACTGGTCCCCCGTGGACAAACGGTGCAGACCCTTCCGCCTGGTAGCCATACATCTTTGGAACTTGCTTGATTCGACCTTCATTGAAATCTTCCAAGTAACCCTTGAAGTATGCAGAGTAATTACCGGCGTTGCCAACTGGCAACACGTGATAATCAGGAGCTCTTCCTAGGGAATCAAACACCTCAAATGCACCGGTCTTCTGACCTTCGATTCGATCCGGGTTCACCGAGTTGACCAAGTGAACAGGATAGTTATCCGACAAATCGCGCGCCAAAGTTAGACAGTCATCAAAATTTCCCTGCACCTGCAATATCTGTGCCTTGTGAGCTACCGCCTGACTTAGCTTTCCAAGGGAGATCTTTCCTTGAGGAACCAGAACAACAGAAGAAATGCCAGCGGCTGCCGCATACGCGGCTGCCGAGGCGGAGGTGTTTCCAGTTGACGCACAAATAACGGCCTTAGCGCCATGCCCCACAGCTTTGGAAACTGCCATGGTCATACCGCGGTCTTTGAAAGATCCGGTCGGGTTCATGCCTTCGTACTTGAGATAAACCTGATCAGCACCAACTAGTTTCGCAAGGGCAGGGGTCTCGATTAGCGGGGTGCCGCCTTCGCCCAAGGTAATAATCGGAGTGGAGCTATCAACATCTAGCCTGTCGAAATACTCTCTGATGACCCCGCGCCACTGATGAGCCATTACAAGCCTTCCATTCGAATCACAGATGCAACTTTCTGAACCGCATCGCTAGCTTTCAAATCTAGAACAACTGCAGCCAAAGCAGCCTCGCTAGCTAGGTGAGTTCCGATTTCTAGATGTGCAACAACACCGTCACCACTTTGTACCGACTGCTCAACTGCCTCAATAGAAACCCCATGCTTAGAAAAAGTGGTTGCGATTGTGGCTAGGACACCTGGCTGGTCAGATACTTCAAGCTGAAAAGAGTAACGAGTTTGAATTCTGCTGATTGGAAGAATTTCTAAATTAGCGTGGCTGGAGTTTCCTAATCCTGGACCTCCGGCGACGTGGCGCTTGGCGGCGGAAACAACATCACCCAACACGGCAGATGCAGTTTGTGTCCCGCCAGCACCAGATCCATAGAACATTAAGCTTCCGGCCGCTTCTGCTTCGACGAACACGGCGTTGTATGCACCGTTTACCGCGGCTAGTGGATGAGTCCTTGGGACAAGTGCTGGGTAAACCCGAACCGATATTCCTTCCGGACCCGTTGCATCAGCATCGATGAATTCGCAAATCGCCAACAACTTGATGACAAAACCATCTCGCTTGGCAGCTTTCATCTGAGAAGAAGTAACTGCAAGAATTCCTTCGCGGTGAACTTGATCAAGAGGCACCTCGGTATGGAAAGCTAGGGTGGCCAAAATTGCTGCCTTCTGAGCTGCGTCAAAACCTTCAACATCGAGCGCCGGGTCGGCTTCTAAGTAACCAAGTTTGGTTGCCTCTGCCATCGCTTCTTCTAGAGAGATTCCGGTCTTATCCATGCGGTCGAGAATGTAGTTTGTTGAACCGTTAACAATTCCCATGATGCGCTTAACACGGTCACCACCGAGGGACTCCCGAAGCGGACGAATAATCGGAATAGCGCCGGCCACGGCGGCTTCAAAGTAGAGCTGTGCACCAACTTGCTCAGCTAAGTTAAAAAGTTCTGTCCCGTGAGTCGCTAGCAACGACTTATTGGCCGTTACTACATCCGCACCAGAATTCAGCGCCAGCTTGATGTAAGCCTTCGCGGGGTCGATACCGCCCATTACCTCGATGACAATATCCGCACCGAGTATCAAGCTCTCGGCATCGGTAGTAAGTAGCTCTTTGGGAAAGCCTGCGCGCTTGGTTTTTAGTTCACGAACTGCAACACCGACTAGTTCCAGTTCTGCGCCCACCCTGGATTGAAGTTCATCTTTTTGCTCCAGTAATAGCCTGGCGACCTCGGCACCGACAGATCCGGCACCGAGTAAGGCGACTCGTATGGGGCGGTATTCGCTCACTGTGTTTTCCTAACCAAATACAAAACTACCCTGTCTATTGGGTTTGATACCCGGGGTCTCTAGAAAGCATGTCAGCTTCGGTCTCTGCTCGCATCAATAACTTAACTTTGCCTTCCGATACAGCAATCATTGCCGGCCGCGGTAGATAGTTGTAATTACTTGCCAACGAGTGGCAATAGGCGCCGGTTGCGGCAACAGCAAGTAAGTCGTTGGGGTTGATGTCCGCCGGAAGATAGCAATCTCTAACCACGATATCGCCGCTCTCGCAGTGCTTTCCTACCACTCTCGATATAACCGGTTCAACTGCAGAAGATCGAGAAGCCAGCACTGCACTGTAATCAGCACTGTAAAGACTGGGTCTTGCGTTATCGCTCATACCGCCGTCTATGCTGACGTACTTTCTATATCCACTTGAAAGCTGAACATCCTTGATTGTCCCGACGTTGTAAATAGTCACGCCTGCCGGGCCTGATATCACTCGCCCGGGCTCGAAACAAAGCACCGGTACCGCCACACCTAACTCTTGACACTGCTTGGCTACCTCTGTAGATATCGCAGCAGCAAAAACTTCTATCTCTGGCGCATTATCGGCTGAGGTGTAGTTGATCCCAAAGCCACCACCTAGATTTAGCTCCGGAACGCTTCCAGATTCCAGAAGCTGTTTATGCAGGGGCATTAGGCGTCTGACAGACTCGATGAAACCGTCGACGCTAAAAATCTGCGAACCGATGTGTGAATGAAGTCCAAGGAAATTCAAGTGCGAATGTGATCTAATCTTCGACACCAGTTCAGGCACATCAGAAATAGCGATACCAAACTTTTGATCTTCTCTTGAGGTGGCTAGATACTCGTGCGTGTAAGCGTGAACACCAGAGTTGACCCGGATACGAACATTCTGGACTTTGTCTTGCGCGCCGGCAATTGATGCAATTCTTTCAATCTCGATCTCTGAGTCAATTACGATAGCTCCAACCCCAGCGGTCACGGCTTTACCTATTTCATAAAGAGATTTATTGTTTCCGTGCAATCCAATTCGGCTTGGACCAATTCCTCCAGCTAGCGCGAGAGAAAGCTCTCCCCCAGAGCAAACATCTATGTTTAAACCACTTGCTGCTACCCACCGAACTACCTCGGTTGTCAAAAGTGATTTACTGGCGTAATAAACCTTGGCGCTAGTCTGAATTTTGTTGGCCTCGGAATCAAAAGCATTCTTGACTTGCCTAGCGCGTCCGAGAAAATCCTCTTGGTCAATCACCATCAATGGTGTTCCATATTCGGCAACCAATTGGCCCACAGCTAGCCCTCCGACTTGGATGTCTCCAGAGGCATCTCTTTTGAAACTCGATGGCCAAATTTTGCTTTCAATGGCATTGGCGTCAGTTGGCAAAGACAGCCAGCTTGGCGCTAGATCTGTTTCGATTTGCTCCATCCCTACATCCTTTCGGGTGCTGAAACACCCAAAAGCCCAAGTCCATTGCGTAATACAATCCCGGCAGCGTCGTTGAGCCACAATCTGGTGCGATGAATTGGTTCAACCGGATTGCCTGATTGTGGGATGACACGACAGTTGTCGTACCAGCGGTGATAACTACCCGCTACCTCTTCTATGTATCTAGCTATACGGTGCGGCTCTCTAAACTGCGCGGCTTGAGCGGCAAGTCTAGGAAACTCACTGAGTTTGGCCAAAAGATCAGTTTCGGTCGCGTGATCTAACAAGCTTGGCTCAAACACCAAGTGATCCACTTGCATGCTCTTTGCATTAACCGCTACCTGCTGAGTTCTAGCGTGAGCGTATTGAACATAGAAAACCGGGTTATCGTTAGTTTTTTTCGAAAGCTGAGCCAAATCAATATCCAGCTGCGAGTTAGAAGATGATCTCGCGAGCGCATACCTTGCGGCGTCAACGCCCACAGCTTCCACTAGGTCTTCCATGGTCACTACTGTTCCGGCGCGCTTGGACATTCTTACCGGTTCCCCGTCGCGCATCAGATTAACCATTTGACCGATCAGAATTTCCAGGTTCACACCTGGCTCGTCGCCAAACGCCGAACACATCGCCATCATGCGCTGCACGTAACCGTGGTGATCGGCTCCGAGCATGATGATGCACCTGTCAAAACCGCGCTCGCGCTTATCTAGGTAATAAGCCAAGTCACCGGCGATGTATGCTGCGTTGCCATCTGATTTGATTATCACCCGATCACGATCGTCGCCAAATTCTGTTGAGCGTAACCAAACGGCACCGTCTTGATCAAACACGTGGCCCAGTTCGCGCAACCTCTTGATTGCCTTGGTTACCGCGTCAGATTCGTGCAATGAGTTTTCGTGGAAGTAAACATCGAAATCCACTCCAAATTCATGCAGTGACTGTTTGATCTGCTCAAACATCAGCTCCACACCTACCGAGCGAAACTCTTCCTGAGCTTGATCATCTGGTAGCGAAAGGATGTCCTTGCTGCTTTTGGCGATGACCTGATTGGCAATCTCCTCTATATAGGCTCCGCCATAACCGTCTTCTGGGGCGGGCAGTTTCTTAGCTCTAGCAATCAGTGATCTGGCAAAGCGATCAATCTGCTCACCGTGGTCATTGAAGTAGTACTCCCGGGTTACATCCGCCCCCTGAAACTCAAGCAGCCGCGCGAGCGAATCTCCGGCTGCTGCCCATCTGGTTCCGCCCATATGTATAGGTCCTGTTGGGTTCGCCGATACGAACTCGAGATTCATCTTTAGGCCCTTGAGTGTTTCGCCCGCACCGTAGCTGGAGCCCGCCTCAACAATGGTTTTTGCCAGCGCTCCTGCGCTTGCCAGATTCAAACTGATGTTGATAAAGCCAGGGCCAGCAATTTCAACTTTGGATACTTCTTCAAGGGCCTGGATTTCCGGGGCCATTAGCTCGGCTAACACCCGAGGTGTTAGGCCAAAGACAGGGGCAAGCTGCATAGCTGCGTTAGTTGCCCAGTCGCCGTGCTCTCTATTTCTTGGCCTTTCAACAACAATCTCAGCTGGTATTTGCCCGCTTGGAAGCGTGCCAGCAGACTGCATCTTTTCCAAGATGTGCCCAATGGCTGCAGCCAGTTCTGCTGGGTTCAAGATTTGCCTCACACGGGATAGATATAAAAATTCAGAACAATCAGCAAGAATTTATTGCTTCAATACGGTAAATCTTACCGAGAAAGCCCCGTTTGAGGCCACGCTGTTAGGCTGGAAACGCATTGCCCCCATAGCTCAGGGGATAGAGCACCGCCCTCCGGAGGCGGGAGCGTAGGTTCGAATCCTACTGGGGGCGCAAATAGCTTGCTAGCTGTGACAGCGCCATGGAGCGATGACTAATCGAATTCTTAACTTCTGGCTCAAGTTCCGCCGAGGAAACTTCAAACCCTTCTGGAATAAAAATCGGATCGTAGCCAAACCCGTTGGTACCGCTAGCCAATTCGGCAATGTGACCTG
>JBIIME010000045.1:0-8937 GCA_044338175.1 Rhodoluna sp. | reverse complement strand
CCTTTAGCCCTGCCGCTGGCCTCTATTGTTTGCGTAGTTGCCCTTGGAATCTTTTGGGGTGGTAGTCAACAAAAAAAGCAGAGTGTGGTTGCGGCTGCAGTTGCGGACACTTGCGTTGTCGATTTGAATCCAGCCGATTTCGAAAACTGGTTGAGCGAAACTTTGGGCTACGAGGTAACACTTGGCGCAGGAATAGAGCTTCAAAGGCAAACCGAGTTAGGTCAATTGAGTATTGTTGTTGAGAACACCATTGGTTCAGCTGCCAAGGTAACTGGTAAGGCGGTTTGCGCCGACGGCAGGGAGCGTATGGTAAACCATCGCATTGACACCTCAGGAGAAGGTGCGGTTTTTGAACTAGGGAGTTAGATACCCAGGTTTGCTTGGAAGTTAGCAGACTCTAGTCTTGCCTTCACGTCCACCAGGAACCTCGAAGCGTCCGCACCATCAATTAGACGGTGGTCGTAGCTAAGAGCTAGATAAACCATCGAGCGAATCGCGATTGACTCTTGTCCATCAGCTGTTGTGATTGCAACTGGTCTCTTCTGAACAACTCCAGTTCCCAAAATTGCAACCTGGGGCAAGAACACAACAGGAGTGTCAAACAATGCGCCACGGGAGCCGGTGTTGGTCAGCGTGAAGGTGCCGCCCATCATTTCATCCGGCTTTAGTTTGTTCTCGCGAGTGCGAGAAGCAAGGTCTGCGATCTGGGATGCGATTTGTGCAAGATTCAATGTTGCTGCGTCTCTAATGACCGGGGTAAGAAGTCCACGCTCAGTGTCAACCGCGAAGCTGATGTTCTCGGTTGGGTGGTAGTTGATCATTTCGCCCTCAATAGAAGCGTTTAGCTTCGGGTGAGACCTAAGAGCCTCTGCTGCCGCCAGGAAGAAAAACGGCATGAAGTTCAGTTTTGTTCCAGTTGCTGCAAGGAACGCTGGCTGAACTACCTTACGCATTTCGGCAATTCGTGACACATCAACTTCAACCACGGTTGTTAGCTGAGCCGAGGAAACCATGGAAGCTACTGCGCGCTCCGCAAGCACTTTTCTTAGCCTTGACATAGGCTCTGTGGTTCCGCGCTGGGCACTAACTGGTGCCGGCACGTGCGCGGCCGCAGGAGAAGACATTGCTTGTGAAGAGCCGGCTGTTGCGGACATCACATCTTCTTTGCGAATTCTTCCACCAACACCGGTGCCAACTACGCGAGTTAAATCCACTCCAGAATCCTGTGCAAGCTTTCGAACAAGCGGAGTCACATATCCTGCGTCCATAGCTGCAGTAGCTGCAGTAGCTGCAGGTGCTGCAACCGGTGCAACCGGGGTCACGGGCACTACCGGTGTAACAGGAACAACTGGAGTAAATGGAGTAACGGGAGCAGCAGGTGTGTAAATCATTGGTGTAGCTAATGGTGTTACAACCGGTGGTGCAACTGGGGGAGCTACTGGCGCAGCCACAGGTGCTGGCGGTGCAACAGGTGGAGCAACGGGAGCTGCTGGTGCAACAGGAGGTGCAGCCGGTGCTTGCGCTACTGGCGCAGCTGCTGCCGCACCAGATCCGCCGGAAATGATTACTAGCACTGCGCCAACTTGGACTGTCTCGTCTTCTTGAACCAAAATCTGCTCGATAACACCAGCTACCGGTGAAGGAATCTCGGTGTCGACCTTGTCGGTTGATACCTCTACAAGTGGTTCGTCAACAGCGACTGAGTCTCCGACTTTTTTAAGCCATCTAGTTACTGTGCCTTCGGTTACTGATTCACCGAGGGCCGGTAGAACTACGGATTCGCTCATTTTCTAAACTCCTTGTGGGTATTTTCTAATTCTAAGCGTGGGCGTGCAGTGGCTTACCGGCAAGGGCTAGGTGAGCCTCTCCGATGGCCTCGTTCATGGTTGGGTGTGCGTGGACCAAGCTGGCAACATCCTCAGGATATGCTTCCCAGTTCACGATCAGTTGCGCTTCACCGATTTGCTCTCCAACTCGAGAACCGATCATGTGAACACCGACAACTGGTCCGTTGTTTTGACGAACGAGCTTGATAAATCCAGCGGTCCCCAAAATGTTTGACTTTCCGTTACCGGCGAGGTTGTACTCGTAGGTCGAAACGTTCTCGGCGCCGAACTTTGCCTTGGCTTTCGCCTCAGACAATCCAACGGAGGCAATCTCAGGCTCGCAATAAGTGACCTTTGGAATTCCGTCTTCGTCAATAACAGCTGGCGCTAAGCCTGCAATGTCCTCAGCGATAAAGATTCCCTGCTGGAATCCGCGGTGTGCAAGTTGAACACCTGGAACGATGTCTCCTGCTGCGTACACCCCTGGCAAGTTTGTTTGTAGGCGCTCATTGGTGATGACCCAGCCACGATCCATCGTGAGACCTTGCTCCTCGTAACCCAACCCGGCAGTGTTTGGTCCGCGGCCAACTGCTACAAGCATTAGCTCTGCTTCCACGCGAGTTCCGTCTTCCAGAACAGCGGTAACCGAAGTGTCGGTTTGCTCAACTCCTGAAAAGCGAACGCCAAGCTTGTAGTCGATGCCACGCTTGCGATAAGCGCGCTCAAGAGCCTTGGAAATGGATTCCTCTTCGTTTGGAACCAGGTGAGGTAGACCCTCAATGATTGTCACCTCGGCACCGAATGAGCGCCAGATTGAAGCAAACTCAACACCGATTACTCCGCCGCCAAGAACAATGACGCTCTTAGGAACAAAATTCAGTTTGAGTGCATGATCAGAGGTAATCACTCTTCCGCCAATGTCTAAGCCGGGGAGGGTTTTGGAGTATGAACCGGTTGCTAACACAAGATTTGCACCGGTGTAGGTATCACCGTTTACGGTGACAGTTTTTGGACCAGTTAGTCGACCTTCGCCGGCAACCATAGTTATGTTCTTACCCGCGCCCACCAACCCAGTAAGGCCTTTGAATAGCTTGTCGACGATTGAATCGCGATAAGCATTCACTTTTGGCATATCAATTGAGCCGAAGGTGGCGTTTACGCCATAGGAGGCAGCCTCACGGGTGTTGTCTGCAATCTCCGCTGAGTGAAGCAGGGCCTTGGTTGGAATACAACCGCGGTGTAGGCAGGTTCCACCAAGCTTGTCTTTTTCGATTAGGGCAACAGACTTACCTAGCTGCGCTGAGCGGAGGGCAGCAGCGTAACCGCCGCTTCCGCCACCAAGGATTACAACATCGAATGAGTTCTCAGACAAGGCAAATGCTCCTAGTTGTTGGATTCTTCTGGGGACTAGAAGAGTTTACTACTGTTGTCTAGTTCGCTAGATCCCGCGCCAGCTGGATCAGAGTTCTCACGGTTACCCCGGTGGCGCCTTTTGGTGTGTGGCCATAGGCAGCAGAGTCGTTGTTAGCAGGCCCAGCAATATCGAGGTGAGCCCAGGCTGGCTTTTTTGCCTGGTCGGCGCCAACAAACTCCCTCAGGAACAAACCACCGATTAGCATTCCACCGGCCCTGTTTCCAATCTTTACATTCGCTATATCTGCAATGTCTGAATCAAGCAGAGGTCTTAGCTCTTCGGGGAGCGGCATGTGCCAAACCAGCTCACCAACAGACTCGGAGGCTTTTTCGACCTTCTTGATCGCTGCCTCGTCTCCCATTAATCCCGCATACCTGTTTCCCAGAGCGATAGTGGCAGCACCGGTTAGGGTCGCAACATCTATCAAGTAATCGGGTGATTCTTCAACGGCCATAGATAATCCGTCTGCAAGTACCAGGCGACCCTCGGCGTCAGTGTTTAGAACCTCAACGGTTTTACCGTTTCTTATCTTGATGATGTCGTTGGGTCTGGTTGCCGAGCCAGAAGGCATGTTC
Organism: Rhodoluna sp.; assembly: GCA_044338175.1. Classification (GTDB taxonomy): domain Bacteria; phylum Actinomycetota; class Actinomycetes; order Actinomycetales; family Microbacteriaceae; genus Rhodoluna. The sequence goes on along the minus strand of JBIIME010000045.1, from coordinate 5,122 downwards.
TCCGCTAGGCAAAGCCAAGCTGTAGCTTTTACCTTTATACCCAGAGTCGCTATTGCCACCAGAGCTTGCATGACTGCAGCAGCACCAGTCATGTCGTATTTCATGCCAACCATTGACTCTGCAGGCTTGAGGGAAAGCCCTCCAGTGTCAAAAGTGATGCCTTTGCCCACTAAGGCCAACGAGGTCTTGGCGCCGGCGGGTTTGTATTCCAACTTCACAAGTCGAGGAGGCCGGGACGATCCTTTACCAACGGCATGGATTCCGCCAAGGCCCGAGGCGACAAGATCCTTTTCTTCCCAGACGGTGACCTTGATCGGCAGACCCTTCGATGCCTTCTTGGCTTGCTGGGTCATCACCTCCGGGTATAAATCATTTGCTGGTTGATTCACCAGGTCGCGACAGGCGTGCACGGCTGCGACAACTGTTTCAATCTCTGAAAGCTCCGCTGTCTTTGGTTTTGCTTTAGAGACAATTGTTAGCTTGGAAAGGCTGCGCTTGACAGGTTTTGACTTGTAGTTTTGAAAGTCATAGTTACCGAGCAAGAAGCCTTCAAAAAGTGCCATAGTTTCGGCAGTCGATTTCAGGGGAACATCTAGCACAACGTGCTCGGCTCCACCGAGCTCGCGAGCTGCGACTCCAGCTACAAACCTCAAAGAGTCAAGGTCTTGCGAGGTCCCCAAGCCAATCAGAAGCACAACGCTCGAACTTGGCCCGAAAAACTTTGAAGTCTTACCCAACGCCGAACTCACTCCAAGAGATTCCAAGTTGATGGAAGCTAGGAATTTGGCATCAAGACTGGATTTGGCAAGCGCGGACTTGGCACCATCCGCTTTTACACCTATTACATACGCAGTCGATTTTGAAGGTGCTGGGGTAGTTTCGCTAATGGCGTGCTTTAGTTTTGTCATGTTGACCATGATAATCCAGACAGTGCTTAGGATTGATGCATGTCATCCGAGCCCATCTATCACTTCGAGCCTGATCACCAAGAGATCCCAGCTGGCCTGCACTTGATTGCCGGATTGACTGGATTCACTGATGCAGGTGGGGTTCTAAACCAATTTTCAGAGCACATCTTTGCGAATCTTGACACATCGCAGGTGCTGCACTTCGATAACGACGAGTTACTTGATTACAGATCTAGGCGACCTGTGATGTTCTTCGAGAAAGACCACATCGAAGATTACGAGCCAGCAAGTTTGGCGCTTTACCTAGTGCATGACGAGGTGAACCAGCCATTTTTGTTTCTGCATGGATACGAGCCAGATTTTCGATGGGACGCATTCACGGATGCGGTTCTAAGGCTAATTAAGCGCCTTCAGGTCAAAGACGTGACTTGGTTGCATTCGATTCCTTTCCCAATTCCTCACACCAGAGAAACAGGTGTCACAGTTTCTGGAAACCGTATGGACATCGTCAACCAGCTCTCCGAATGGAAACCTCAAACTCAGGTTCCAGGCAATGTATTGCATCTTCTGGAGTTCAAGGTTGCCAAAACCGGCCTCCCGATTGTTGGCTACGTTTTGCTGTGCCCGCACTACTTGGCCGACAACGACTTCCCGCAAGCTGCGGTTTCCGCCTTTGAGTTAGTTTCTTCGTCAACTGGATTGGTATTTCCTACCGATGACCTTCGAGACGACGGCACTGAGTTCCTGAGCAAGCTGAACGATCAGATCTCAGAAAACGCAGAATTACAGAAAATGATTGCAACCTTGGAGCAGGGTTACCAAAATGAAGTAACTGGCCCATCAAGAGCTCCAATTCGAAAACCTTCAGTTAAGTTGCCAAACGCGGAAGAAATCGCTGCAGAGCTTGAGGGTTATCTGGCTTCTCGCCAAAGAAACAAGCCCGACGAATCAAACGACTAGTTTTTTCCCGGAGAGATTTTCCAGAATTCGCCAGTTCTGTCTAAGTTCTTCTGGCGTCAGCCTTGTTGGAATCTTTGCCGAAGCAGAGTCTCCCCAAAGCTCGAGATTTTTTGGACCCAGGTATGACCCACCTGGAATTTGCATGTTAGAGGCAGCTTCAACAATTGGTCTCGCACCGGCTTTTGCAGACTGAGCAAGAAAAGACTCAAAGAACCTAGTGGCCTTGGGGCCATAGGGTTCTGCTCTTGCAAAACCTGGATGAGCTGCTAAAGATGAAAAAGAATCCGAGCCAAGAAGATTTTCTAGCTCTAGGGCGAAAGCAAGGTTGGCAAGCTTGCTTGCGCTATAGCTCTTCCCTGCTTGGTAGTTCTGTTTTGAACCCGCAGGCCCGAGGATTTTGGGTGCAAATCTTGCAATGATCGAAGCTACGGAAACAACTCGAGAATGCTCTGCGCGGTGTTTCAGTAGATCCATCGTCAGTGCAAAATGGCCGACGGCGTTGACTCCGTAGTGGTATTCGACTCCAAAATCTGTCTCGGAGTAATTAGAAAGTATCTTTGCCCCGGCATTGTTTACCAGCACGTCCCATGCCCCGAAGTTGGTGGCGTAGCTAGAACCAAATCGATTTATTGATTCCATGGAAGCCAGATCTAGTTCCATCATGGATACATGGGCCATCGGGTTAGCACTAGTGATTCGTTTAACAGCTTCATTACCCTTGGAAGCGCTTCGACTAGTTATAAGAACTTGGTATCCCTTTGAAGCCAAGGCGGTGGCGGTTTCAAAACCCAGCCCAGTATTGGCCCCCGTGATGATCGCTAATGGCATGTGTCTAAGGCTAGAACAGGAATAGATCAGGCCAAACCAAGGTTCTAGCTACTCTAGGGTGCCTTGCGCAAGAACTCGCGCAAATAGGTGCCATAATTGGAGAAGACCCAGTCGTCGAAGCAACTTTTCGACTTGACATGGGTCTTAGTAATTCCCGAAATCAAGGCAGTATCGAGAGGTCAGAGTGGCGAAAGCGACAGTAGCTCCAAAGAAGGCTTCCCCTAAAGCCTCCTTGAAGGCTGACCCGAAGGTCAAGAAAGCGCCAATCACATCCAAGGCAGCTCCGAAGAGCACCAAGTCAAAAGCTGCCGCTAAGCCTGCGGGGAACAAAAGTGCAAAACCTGCCAAGCCTGTCGCTAAAAAAGTTTCCAAGCCCGCTGCTGTAAAACCAGGCCCAAAGTCGAAGTCTGGCTCAACTGGCCCAGCTGAGAAAGTTAAGAAATCTTCTCTCAAAACCAAAGCGACTAAATCAAAAGCTGGAGATCTTCCCGAAGACGAGCTTGATGATGACGATGATGATGTTCTCGAGTCCGTTGAGGACATCGTTGCTGATGTTGCAGAAGCCGTTGACATCACAGCTGTTGAAATTGACTTAGCCGTTGAAGAAGTTGAAGAGGTTGTTGTTCCCGGTGGCGGATTTGTTCTTAAGAACACCGAAGAAGATGACATCCCAGCCCAGACAACGACCATTACGGGCGCCACAGCTGACCCTGTAAAGGACTACCTAAAGCAAATCGGTAAAGTCGCACTTTTGAATGCCGAGCTCGAAGTTGAGCTTGCCAAAAGAATTGAAGCTGGTTTATTTGCCGAAGAGAAATTGGCTGGCAAGCGCCAGCTTTCCAAAGACCTAGAGCGCGATCTTCGTTGGGTCGTCAAGGACGGTCAAAAAGCCAAGAGCCATCTTTTGGAAGCGAACCTCAGACTCGTTGTTTCACTAGCAAAGCGTTACACCGGACGCGGTATGCAATTTTTGGATTTGATTCAAGAAGGCAACTTAGGACTTATCCGTGCTGTAGAGAAGTTTGATTACACCAAGGGTTACAAGTTCTCTACCTATGCAACTTGGTGGATTCGCCAAGCCATTACTAGGGCCATGGCTGATCAGGCGCGTACTATTCGAATTCCGGTTCACATGGTTGAGGTCATCAACAAGCTAGCCAGAGTGCAAAGGCAGTTGCTCCAAGACCTCGGTCGCGAACCAACCCCAGAAGAGCTAGCTAGAGAGCTAGACATGACACCGGAAAAGGTCGTCGAGGTTCAAAAGTATGGGCGCGAGCCAATCTCTCTTTCCACACCACTAGGTGAAGATGGTGACAGCGAGTTCGGTGACCTGATTGAGGATACCGAGGCTGTTGTTCCAGCGGACGCCGTAGGTTTCACTATGCTGCAGCGCGAGCTAGAAAGAATTCTTGGATCTTTGCACCCGCGTGAAGCAGGGGTCATCAAGAGCAGGTTTGGTTTAGGCGATGGAGTTCAGAAGACTCTCGACCAAATTGGTGAAGAGTTTGGCGTGACGCGCGAGCGAATCAGACAGATTGAATCAAAGACGATGTCGAAGCTTAGGCACCCGTCCAGATCCCAGATGCTGCGCGATTACTTGGAGCAGTAGCTTAGGTTCTCTTAAACTACTTGCTTAGCAGCTTGGCGGTTTCGTCTAGCCAACCTTTTGCAATTGGCTCTAACTTGGCCTTGTTTGCATTGCCGTGGTGGGCACAAAAAAGCAGCTCGCCGGTAGCAAGAGAAGCACGAATGTAAGCCTGAGCTCCACATACGTCGCAGCGGTCAGCTGCACTTAGCACTTCATTTGGGTTCTGGTCTTGAGTTTCTAATGGCTGCATTTTTTGGTTGTTTCCCTTCCGGCTCCTATTTGAGCACACCAAACACTCGCTTTCATTCAAATTGGTCCATATTTCGCTAACTGCGAAGTTATTTCACGACTTCGGGTGTTTGGAGACTGTCTAGGGCTTCGCCGAGATTAGCATTTCATAGTGGCAAGTGAAGACTATTCAGCTAGACACCTCTCCGTCCTAGAGGGCCTTGAGGCTGTCCGTAAGCGACCTGGTATGTATATCGGCTCTACCGATGGTCGCGGACTCATGCACTGCTTATGGGAGATCATCGATAACAGCGTTGATGAGGCGTTAGCTGGTCACGGCAAGCACGTGACTATCGAGTTAAACAAAGACGGCAGCGTCACTGTGGAAGATGACGGGCGCGGAGTGCCGGTAGACATAGAGCCAAAAACTGGACTTTCCGGTGTTGAAGTTGTTTTCACCAAATTGCACGCCGGTGGAAAGTTCGGAAGCGGCTCCTACGCAGCTTCTGGAGGTCTGCACGGTGTTGGTGCATCTGTTGTAAACGCATTGTCTGAAAGATTGGATGTTGAAGTCGATCGAAACGGCCAAACCTGGGCAATGTCGTTCCAT
>JBIIME010000011.1:0-28572 GCA_044338175.1 Rhodoluna sp. | reverse complement strand
TGCAATTTTAGCTGCTTGTTTTGACTTGTTCCGCAGCTAGGTCTAGCCTTGGAGAACCACCAAATAAAGGTCGTAGGGGAAGACGTACCTAGGTTTGGAGGTGAAAGTATGTCTAAAGGGCTCGTGTTTATTCACCAAGCGCCCAGTGTTTTGCTTGCCCACATCGAGTGGACTATCTCGGGGGTCTGCGGAGCTCCAATAACCATTAGCTGGCACGCGTTGCCTGACCCTATGATGGGCTATCGCGCTCTTGCGCAATGGGAAACCCCAGCAGGTGCTGGGTCGGTTCTTGCCACCTCGTTTATGAACCTCAAGCAACTGTCCTTTGAGGTGACCCAGCAGGACTCTCCGGATGTTGCCGGATACCGCTGGAGCTACACACCAACTCTTGGCATGTTCTCATCTGCCACTGATGAAGCAGGAAACATCCTCGTGAGCGAAAACCAGTTGCGCTTCATTGTTGATAGTTGTGGGTCAAATGGACTCAAACTCCAAGCCGAGCTTCGAAAAGTGTTAGGTCAAGCTTTTGATGACGAACTTGAAAGCTATCGGGAGCTATTCGACGGATCGGAAAGCAACAACAGCGTTGTGACCGCCGAAGCCGAAAGAGTTAGTTATAGCCAGAATGTGAGACCCCTCTAGTTTTCTTGGGGACACGACTACATCCAGCTTGATTTCAGGATCTTGACTTTCAAGATTGATTGTCGGCGGTGCAGTTTTTTCATGAAGAGCTAGCACTGTGAAAATCGCTTCAATCGCTCCAGCTCCTCCAAGAAGGTGACCAGTGGAGGCCTTGGTTGCTGAAACCGGGATACCGGCTAGCTTGTCGCCAAATACTCGCTTTAGGGCCTGGTACTCGGCAATGTCGCCTACCGGTGTGCTGGTGGCGTGAGCGTTGATGTGAGCAACATCAGCTATCGAGCTGCCAGATTGTTCTAAAGCGCCAAGCATGGCTCGAGCTGCCGCAGTTCCTTCAGGGTCTGGCGCTGTGATGTGATGAGCATCCGAAGTTACAGAAGCTCCGACTACCTCTGCATAAATTTTTGCCCCGCGGGCTTTGGCGTGTTCTTCGCTTTCGAGAATCAAGGTTCCAGCGCCTTCGCCCATTACAAACCCGTCTCTTGCCGTGTCATAAGGTCTAGAGGCACCAGCTGGATCATCGTTGCGCTTCGATAGCGCATGCATGGCTGCGAAAGAAGCGATTGGAAGTGGGTGGATTGCTGCTTCTGCACCACCTGCAACGACAATGTCGACTTCACCGTTTCGGATTCTGTTGAAAGCGTTGGCGATGGCCTCAGTTCCAGAAGCACACGCCGAAACAGCTGTTCTAACTCCAGCCCTGGCGTGAAGCTCCATTCCGATGGCAGCAGCTGGGCCATTGGCCATCAGCATCGGCACGGTCATCGGTAGCACGCGCCTTGGACCACGCTCCTTGAGGGTGTCGTAGGCATCAAGCAGGGTCCAAATTCCGCCAATACCTGTTGCGTATTCGACCGCTAAGCGTTCAGGGGCAACTTCTGGGGAGCCGGCATCGAGCCAGGCCTCACGAGCTGAGACCAAGGCGAACTGGCTCGATGGATCTAACCTTTTGGCTTCTTGCGGGGTGAGCATCTCCTTGGCAGGAACTTTGGCCTGACCGGCGAATGTAACGGGAAGCTCATACTGGGTGACCCAGTCTTGAGAAAGTTTGGTTACGCCTGATTCACCGGCTAGTAGTGCTTGCCAGGTTGATTTGCTGTCGCCACCAAGTGGCGTAGTTGCGCCAATTCCGGTGACAACAACTTTGTGGACCAAGGTTTTTAGCCTTGCGCCTTTGTGATGTAGTTCACAGCGTCACCAACGGTGAGAAGGTTCTTTACTTCGTCGTCTGGAATCTTTACATCAAACTTGTCTTCTGCGTTAACAACGATGGTCATCATCGAGATTGAGTCAATGTCTAGATCGTCAGTAAATGACTTGTCTAGCTGTACCGCATCGGTAGCGATACCGGTTTCGTCGTTAACGATCTCTGCTAGTCCGCTAAGTACTTCTGCTGCAGAAAGTGCCATTTTTTATCTCCTAGTTGTTTTATTTGACCGATTGTAAGTTTAGGGCACAACCACTACTTGAGCCCCGTAGGCCAAACCAGCCCCGAAGCCAATTTGTAGCGCTAGATCACCAGATTTTATGCGGCCCTCCGCCATAAGTGCGTGCATAGCTAGTGGAATGCTGGCGGCTGAGGTGTTACCAGTTGTGACGATGTCTTTCGCTACAACTACAGATTCGGGCAGCGCCAACTGTTTTGCCATTTCGTCGATAATTCGCTCGTTGGCCTGGTGCGTTACCAGGGCGCTTAGTTCTTCCGGCTTTACTCCAGCTACCTCAAGAGCTTGCTTTGCTACTTTGACCATTTCCCAAACTGCCCAGCGGAAAACGCTCTGTCCTTCTTGAACAAGTGTTGGCCAACTTCCGGTGCCATCGCGGAAATCAAGCAGGGACCCGGTCATGCCAACCGCTTCCCATTTAGATCCATCTGAGCCCCAAACACTCTTGGAAATTCCAGGGGAGTCGGATGGACCAACAATGGCAGCGCCAGCTCCATCGCCGAGCAAGAATGAAATTGATCTATCGGTTGGGTCGACAAAATCACTTAGCTTCTCGCCACCAACTACCAGAACATACTTTGCTGTTCCAGATCTCACGAGAGAGTCTGCTTGGGCAATTCCGTAGCAGTAACCAGCGCAAGCAGCTGAGATGTCGAAAGCGGGTGCTGGATTTGCTCCGACTAGTTCTGCAAGCAGCGATGCGGCTGAAGGAGTTTGATAGGGGTGGGTAATGGTGGAAAAAATCACGGCTTCGATCTCGGATGGCTTGATGCCGGCTTTCTGAATTGCCTCGTTGCTTGCCTCGACAGCCATGTCCATTAGGGATCTATCTTGGCTAGCGCGCATTCTGGTCACGATTCCGGTGCGTTGTCTGATCCATTCATCAGATGAGTTGATTGGGCCAGCTATGTCATCGTTAGTAACGGTCAGGTCTCCTCGTGAAGCCCCGAGAGAGAAAATCTTGGAGAAGGCAATAGTTTCTGCTTGATTGAGCTTCGCCATCAGTTAGCCTGCTCCCGGACAAATGAGACGGCCTTTTCAATATCTTCCGGTGACTTCAGGGCCAGTGTGGCAACTCCAGGCATGGCTCGCTTCGCGATCCCAGTAAGGGTGCCACCTGGCAAAAGCTCGATAACAGCGCTCACGCCATCAGAGACCATGGCATCCATGGTCTTGTCCCAGCGAACTGGCTTAGAAACTTGATTAATTAGCAAATCCAAAAACTTATCTCCACCGTCAACTTTTGCCCCATCGCTATTGGACCAAAGTAGCAGTTTGGGGTTATCGCAGCTGATAGAAAGCGCCAAAGAAGTTAGCGCAACTTTGGCAGTTTCCATAAAAGACGTGTGGAAAGCACCTGCTACCGCCAAGCCAACCACCCGAGTGCCAGCTGGTGGGTTGGAAACAAGACCCTGAATCTTCGACGAAGAACCAGCGGCAACAATTTGCCCTTTGCCGTTGTAGTTGGCTGCGAATAGTCCCAGGTTAGAAAGGTGTCTGAGAACAGTATCTTGCTCACCGCCAACTACCGCTGCCATAGAGCTAGCGTCAAGAGAAGCTGCCATTGCCATCTGCTCACCTCGTGCCTTCACAAATTTCAGCGCAGCTTCGGTATCTAAAACGCCCGCAATCTTGGCAGCTGCAATTTCACCAACCGAGTGACCTGCGACACCTTCAAACATAGAGTCGTCTTTCAATGCACTAATCAACGCAGCATGGGATGCCATCGACGCGGCAACAATTAGAGGCTGCGCAATTTTCGTGTCTTTGATTTGATCAGCGTCAGCTTCGGTTCCAAAGTAAACTAAGTCCATTTCAAGAATTGCTGAATACTTTTCAATTTCGGTTTTGAACGATTGAAGCTCCAACCAAGGAGTCAAAAATCCTGGTGTTTGGGCACCTTGACCGGGGCAAGTTAGAGCAATCAAGATTCTCTCGATCTCATCGTTGGCTCAGGCTCGTTCATTTTTCCAAGCAGGGTTGCAACCTGCAAAACAAAGGACTCTCTTGCACCGGTTGCGTCCCAACCGATTAGCTCAGAGATTTTCTTTAGGCGGTAGCGAACGGTGTTGCTATGAACAAACATCTCCCTAGCAGTTAACTCAAGTGACCGACCTGTTTCTAAGTAAGTCACGAGTGTATCTAGCAAGTCCGGAGAGTTTTTTCTAAGCGGCTGGTAGATCTTGTTGATCAGAGTTGTTTTTGCCAACATGTCTCCCGCGAGTGCACGCTCAGCGAGAAGATCATCCGCTGAGGTGGGTCTTGGAGCCTTATTCCAAGCCCCAACCACAGAGAAGCCAGAAAGAGCTGACCGGGCTGACTTGTGGGCGTCAGTTATTGATGGAACCTCGGAACCAACCACTATGGGCCCGTTAGTGAAGCTATCTGCTAATCCACGGCAGAGCGCCAAAAGCGTAGGAGTCTTTACGGGGTCCAGGTTCTCCTCTGGCACTTGTCCAACCACCACAATTAGTCGATCGCCGTGAATGCCAACCAGAACATCGGCGCCATTTCTTCGCGCTTCTCTGCGCACAGTGTCGACGTCAGTACTCTGATCCGAACCTCCAATCATTACTGCAACCGCGCCACGTGCTCTCCAGCCAAGAGCGGAAACTCTGGAAGAAAGCTCTTCTTCATTTTCACCACTGAGAATGCTGTCTACTACAAGGGCTTCTAACCTGGCATCCCAAAGGCCTCTGGCCTCTGCTGCCTTGGCGTAAACGTCGGCTGCGCTAAATGCTATCTCTCTGGAGTAAAGCAAGACTGCTTCGCGAAGCTCGCTGTGTTCTTGAACTACGCGGTCTTCAACAACCTGAACAACAACACGAATTAGTTGCAAGGTTTCTTGCAAAGATATCGAGCGAAGCAGTTCTCTTGGTGCAGTTGAGAAAACATCTGCCGCAACCCAAGGCTGCGAGGTTGGGTCTTCGTACCAAGAAAGAAACGAGGTAATACCTGCTTGGGCAACTAGTCCAACTGCCGATCTTCTAGCAGCAGGCATCTTGGAATACCAGGGGAGTGTCTTATCAAGGCGAGCTAATGTGGTGGTTGCTAATTCTCCAGCGATGGATTGCAACCACTCAAGGGTGTCGTCCTTAGGCTTCGCCACCGGCAGTTCCGCTTGTCCCTGCATTTACGTTGTGTAGCTGGTAGCGATCAATAGCCAGTTGCAACACCGAATGATCTAACTCGCCGCGAGCAACAAGTTGCTGCAGTGACCTAACCACGATGGATGGACCATCAATCTTGAACTCACGTCTTGCAGCGGGTCTGGTGTCTGAGAAACCGAAACCATCAGCTCCCAAAGTGGCATAGTCACCTGGAACCCAAGCACGAATCTGGTCTGGAACCGCGTGCATATAATCGCTTACTCCGATAAAAGGTCCAGAGGCGTTTTGCAGCTTCTTAGTTAAGTACGCTGGCTCAACTTCGTTGTTTGGGTAGAGGAACTTCTCGCGGTCCTTGTTCAGACCATCACGACGGAGCTCGGTCCAGCTCGTTACTGACCAGATATCAGCGGAGACTCCCCAGTCCTTAGCTAGCAGCTCCTGAGCCTCGTAGGCCCAAGGAAGGGCAACTCCGGAAGCAAGAATCTGCACTTTGCGACCCGGCGCCTGGTTTTCGCTCACGCGGTGAATACCGCGCAGAATTCCTTCCACGTCCACGTTTTCTGGCTCCGCTGGCTGAACGTAAGGTTCGTTATAAACAGTCAGGTAATAAATCACGTTCGGGTCTTTGTGATTTTCGCCATACATCCGCTCGAGCCCCGCTTGCATGATGTGACCAATTTCATATCCGTACGCCGGGTCGTAGCTAATCACCGCGGTGTTGGTTGATGCCAGTAGTGGTGAGTGACCATCGGCGTGCTGCAAACCTTCACCGGTTAGAGTGGTTCGACCTGCGGTCGCGCCAATCATAAACCCTCTAGTCATCTGATCAGTCGCGGCCCAAATTGCATCGGCAGTGCGCTGGAAACCAAACATCGAATAGAAAACATAGATTGGAATCATCGGCTGACCCTGAGTTGCGTAACTAGAGCCAACTGCGGTGAAGGCAGCTACCGATCCCGCTTCGTTAATTCCGGTGTGTAGGATCTGTCCAGTCTCTGACTCTTTGTAGTTCAGCAGTAGATCGCGGTCAACCGATAGGTAATGCATCCCAGCAGGGTTGTAAATCTTGGCGGTTGGGAAGAAGGCATCCATTCCAAAAGTTCTAGCTTCGTCAGGAATGATTGGAACAATTCTTGGACCAAGTTCAGTTGAACGAAGAAGGTCTTTCAGCAATCTCACGAACGCCATGGTTGTGGCAACTTCTTGAGTTCCTGATCCAGCCTTTGCAATGTCATAAGTCTTGTTTTCTGGAAGGGCGAAGCTCACGTACTTGCTTCTTCTTTCTGGAAGGTAGCCACCTAATTCGCGACGACGCTGGTGCATGTATTGAATCTCTGGGGTGGTGTCAGCTGGCTTGTAATAGGGGGGCTGATATGGATCGCGTTCTAGCTCGGCATCGGAGATAGGAATGTGAGTCTCGTCACGGAACTGTTTTAGATCGGCCAGGGTTAGTTTTTTCATCTGGTGAGTAGCGTTTCGACCCTCGAAGGTCTTTCCGAGGGTGTAACCCTTGATGGTTTTGGCAATAATTACCGTTGGCTGACCCTTATGCTCAGTTGCGGACTTATAGGCAGCGTAGATCTTCTTATAGTCGTGACCACCGCGTCTAAGCCCCCACAGCTGATCATCGGTCATTGCCTCGACCATCTTGGCGGTTCTTGGGTCCCGACCGAAGAAGTTCTCTCTTACAAAAGCCCCCGACTCGGTTTTGTAGGTTTGGTAGTCACCATCGGGGGTTCTGTTCATTAAATCTACAAGCGCACCTTCGGTGTCTGAGCTCAGAAGTGGATCCCACTCGCGACCCCAGATGACCTTTATTACGTTCCAGCCGGCACCTCTAAAGAACGACTCGAGCTCCTGAATGATCTTGCCGTTACCTCTAACTGGGCCATCCAGGCGTTGCAGGTTGGCGTTAACAACGAAAGTTAGATTATCCAGACCGTCATTGGCTGCAAGTTGCAGTGCACCGCGGCTTTCAACTTCATCGAGCTCACCGTCTCCAAGGAAGGCCCAAACGTGCTGCGAGGAAGTGTCGCGGAAGTTGCGATTATGAAGGTACCGATTGAACTGAGCTTGGTAAATCGCGTTGATTGGCCCGAGTCCCATCGAAACAGTTGGGAACTGCCAAAACTCTGGCATAAGTCTTGGGTGTGGGTAGGAGGATAAACCTCCGCCCGGGTGTGATTTTTCTTGACGGAAACCATTTAGCTGGTTTTCGGAAAGCCTGCCTTCTAGAAACGCCCTGGCGTAAGGGCCAGGAGAGGCGTGTCCTTGAACAAATATTTGATCTCCACCAGATGGGTGATCTTGACCCTTAAAGAAGTGATTGAAACCAACTTCATATAAAGAAGCAGAGGAAGCAAAAGTAGAGATGTGTCCACCGACCGCAATTCCGGGCCGCTGAGCTCGATGCACCAGCATCGCTGCGTTCCATCTCATCCATGAACGGTAGGTTCTTTCGATTTTTTCATCACCAGGAAAAGCAGGTTCGTCTTCTGGGGAAATCGTGTTGATGTAATCGGTAGTTGGAACCAGTGGGACGTTTAGCTGAAGTTCATGTGAGCGCCTCAGTAGGTTGAGCATTAACTCTCTGGCGCGACCGCGACCGCGGCTGGCTGAGGCTTGAGAAAGAGATTCCAGCCACTCGGAGGTCTCTTGAGGATCCATGTCTGGATTGGAAACTGCATAGGCGTCATTGTTGTTAATGGACAATGAAATCCTTTCTAAAGAGAGTCTTCGCACAAGTTTTTTGACAGCGAACCATTTAGGGTTCTGGGTAGAACCAAATAAGAGTTTACCTACAGAAATTGGGGTAATTTGAACCCAATATTTGGCTCTACTATTGAAGCAGTCAATAAAACCAAGGAGATGCGATGGCTGCAGAAGTAGGCGAAAAGGCCCCAGATTTTGAGCTAAACAACCAGCACGGGGAGCCAGTGAAGCTTTCCTCTTATATGGGCAAAAAGCCCGTGGTGCTAGTTTTTTACCCACTCTCATTTTCGGGCACCTGTACCGGAGAGCTTTGCGAGCTTCGAGACAACATTTCGATGTTTGAGTCAGCGGGCACCGAACTCTTGGCTATTTCTGTTGACTCCAAGTACACCCAGAAGATCTTTGCTGACCAGGAGGGCTACAAGTTTCAGGTGTTAGCCGACTTCTGGCCACACGGCGGCGTTGCGAAGCAATACGGGGTCTTCATGGAAGAAGCTGGCATTGCCAAGCGCGGAACCTTCTTGATTGATAAAGAAGGCGTGATTCAGGCCAAGTTTGTCAACGGCCCGGGCGAAGCAAGGGACCTAGGAAGCTACAAAGAGGCACTAGCGGCTTTGTAGTAGAGTTTTGTAGTTGCCTTATGGCGCATGTTTGAGGGCCTTTAGCTCAGTTGGTAGAGCGCCACGTTTACACCGTGGATGTCATCGGTTCGAGCCCGGTAGGGCCCACAGATAGCGACCCAGGATAGCCCGGCGTTAGGATTTGGTCATGGAATCTCCAACACCCCCAACACCTCGTTCCATGTCAGATGACGAGCTAAACGCCGAGGTCATGAGATTACAGTCCCAACCGGATGGCCTAATGGCTGCCATGGCTCTAATCGAAGCACAAAACCTGTTAAGGCAACAAGATTCCTTTGCTTATTCGCAGTGGCAACTGCAAGCGCAAATGCAAGCTGCCTCTGCTCCTGTTGATCTTCGCGAGCCAGAGACTCAAGCCGTTGAGCCGGATCCAATTATTGCCCCCGCCACCCCACCGGTCGTTATTCCAGTGGTAGTCGCGCCAGTTGAGTCAGCAGTGCCGGCGGTAGCGCAAGAGGCAAGTGTCGATGAAATCGTTGCGGCCCTAAACAGGAACTATGTCAATGCTGGAACCAACGATGACAATTTTGTAAACGAGGTGTCCGCTGCTTTGTCGCCACCAGTCCCAGCATTGGCAACTGAAAACAAACAAATCAGTTTCGAGCAGCTAATTTCCGGTGAAGAAGAATCACTAGCCGACGCGTCATCCAACCCAACAGAAACTCCTGTTCAAACAGAGCTAGCTGAAGATGAAGACGAAGATCAGCTTATTGGGGTAACTAGAACTAGAAAAGCCGCCGCACTCAGTTGGTCATGGATCTCGATAGCTTCTTCGCCTCTGGTTTTGGTATTGGCTGCTTTCCTTAAGGAGTCTGGCGCGTCTTTGGCGCAGTCACTGGTTGTGATTGCTGGGCTAATTGTCATGACAGCTGTTCTTGCTGGAATTGGATCCGTTGCCGCTAAGCGCGGCTCCAGCCCAATAGGAGTGGTATCTAGAGCTGCATTTGGAGTTTGGGGTAACGTATTCCCGGCAATTGTCATGTTGCTTGTGAAAATTGTCTGGTCGATTGCACTTTTGATTTTTGCGGCGAGAATTTTGTCTCCGCTTTTGGCTAGTCAGTCATGGTTTGCAGTTATTAGTGCGCAGTTTGTATTTCCGGCTGAATTCACTGCACTGATACTGACTGCGATTCCGATGGTTCTGATTTCTTCTTTGGTTGCCGGTTTCGGTGGTATCGCCATGCTTCGAGCTCAGCAGTTGGCCGGAGCCTTCTCGTTAGTTGGAATTGTTGGAATTGGTTTCTTTGTCTTCTCTGCCAACTCGATACTTGACTTGCAGCAGGGTGAGTTACTGGGTGCACCTGCCCTAATAGACCTAGCGATTTTCTGTTTCGTGCTGTTTGGCTTCACCGTTTTCTCACAAAGCGGTGACTTCGCCAGGAAACTGCCAGTTGAGACTCCTGGGGCGAAGGTGTTCTTCCTTTCTTTTGTATCAACGCTGTTTGTTCCTTTAATGGTTGGAGTAATGGGAGTGCTGTGGCTCTTCATGGCGGAAGAAAGCTTTGGGCTATTGCTAACCGACCAATTGATTCCAACCATGGCTGCCGCAGCTCCTATTTGGGTCTTTATTGGATTGGTAGTTGCGGTTGGGCTTTCCGTGCTGCAGCTCTTGGCAAACTCGGTCTATTCACTGGCCGGTGTTCTAGCTTCAACTGGGGCAAAACTTCCTGGAGCGGTTTCTGTTTTATTGCTTTCCATAGTCTTGCTCGCTGGAACATTGGTTTCCAGCGTGCTACTGGCAACCTCAACCGTGTTGGCGCTACTAATTGAATTGCTAATCCTAGCTTCGGTGGTTGCTGCCTCATATACCGGAATCGTGGTTGCGGATGCCTTGATACGCTCACGTGATTACCACGAGGTTTCGCTGACTCGGGACTACGGTTTCTACGGTCGATTCAACTTTGTTAATTTGATCGGGTTCATGTTGGCTATCGCGCTCGGTTTTGGTTACCTGAATGGAGCGGGGATACTTTCTTTCTGGGCTGGCTATCTGGGCGATTTCACCCCAGCCATCTTCGATGTCGCTGGTTCCAACATTGGAATTGCAATGGCCTTCGGTCTCGCTATCTTGTTTCCGGTTCTGTTTGGAATTCCACGCATCAAAAAACAAGAAATTAAGCTCGCGGAGTTGGATGAGCGCCGAGAGGAACTCAAGGAATACCTAGACACGGCTAACTAGTCATATGACAGTAAAGCTATCTGACCTTCTTTCGGAATTCGAAACCCTCTGGCCGCAATCCGGTGCAGACGAGTGGGATCAAGTAGGGCTTGCCTGTGGTTCTGCGGATCAGCAAGTCAGTAAAGTTCTTTTCTGCGTAGACCCAACACTGGCTGTTTTACAAGAGGCCAAAGCTAAGAAGTGCCAACTAGTTGTTTCTCACCACCCCCTCCTTATAGAGGGCGTGCACACTGTTGCAGAAGGCGAGCTAAAAGGCGACATCCTCTCTTATGCCATTACCAATTCAATTGCTCTTTTCTCGGCACACACCAATGCCGACATTGTGCCCGGGGGAGTGTCCGATATCTTGGCCGGCAAGATTGGCATCAAAAATTGCGTTCCGCTAGTGGCCACCTCAAAAGATGCAGGCCACGGCAGAATTGGCACTTTAGACCAACCTCTAACACTGAGTGAACTCGCTCAAAGAATTAACGATATTTTGCCCGCAACCCACGCTCCGATCCGAGTGGCTGGAGATACTAATGAGAAAGTTTCTCGAGTTGCCGTGGTTGGTGGTTCAGGCGCTAGCTTTCTTCCAGATGCAATCAAAGCAGGTGCAGAGTGTTTTGTGACAAGCGACCTAAAGCATCACGTGAGTTTAGATGCAGTAAGCGACAAGGCTATTGATATCTGCCTAATTGACATCTCCCACTTCGCGGCAGAAAGTCTCTGGCTCGCTCCGGCTGCGGCGCAACTGACCAAGATTGTGGCTGGTGTGGAGTTTGTGGTTAGTGAAATAACTACAGACCCCTGGTCGCTAACTATTCCAGGGAAGCACTAATGATCGCGAGCCTAACTGATCAAAAACAGCTGCTAGCCATCGCGGCTCACGATGTCGAGCTTGCAAAAATTTCAAATTCCCAAAAGCGAGCCCAGGCAGAAGCTGAGCTTGAGGCCGCTTCGGCTGAAACCTTGCGGCTGTCCGATTCTCTGATTGATGCCAGAAATGCTGTTGGTGATCTTGAGATGGAGCTAGGAAGAGCCGAGGCTGATCTTGAGCTAGTTGCTAATCGGATTGCTAAGGATAAGCAGTTACTAACTTCGACTAGTTCATCCAAAGACGCACAGGGAATTGAGCACGAACTGGCCACTTTAGGCACCAGGAAAAGTGAGCTCGAAGATGCCCAGCTACAGATCATGGAACTTTTGGAGGGCGCCCAGCAAGTTCATGAAAAACTAAAGCAAGAAAAACAATTGGCCGACGAAAACCTGGCAGCGTTGCAGGAGAAAATCTCCTCTGAGCTGGCGGATCTTGGATCTCAGGCGGAGAAAGTTCACGCCGAGCGCAAGAGCGCTGTTTCTAGCATCGATCAAGAACTTGCAGCTGCTTACGAGAGGAAATACAGTCGCGGGGTCGCAGTAGGAAGATTGACCGGCAGAGATTGTGGTGCTTGCAGGCTCTCCATTACGGCAACAAGCTTTGAGGAGCTCATGGCGCTACCCCAAGAAGAACTAGCCGAATGTCCAAACTGCCAAGCCTTCCTGGTGCGCACATGAAACTAATTATTGAAGCCGACGGTGGTTCAAGAGGTAATCCTGGAATGAGCGGAGCTGGAGCGGTCGTTATCGACGCGGCAACTGGCAACATTGTTCGAGAGATATCGCAGGCCGTAGGAATAGCAACCAACAACGTTGCTGAGTATTCAGCGCTGATCTTTGCTCTTGAGGCAGCGTTTGAGATTGACCCTGCTGCAGATATTGTGGTTCGGATGGACTCCAAACTTGTTGTCGAGCAGATGAGCGGTCGCTGGAAGATCAAACATCCAGACATGCTTTCCTTGGGAGCAAGAGTTCAGCAGCTCATTGCAGGAAAAGACGTTGAATTTGTATGGATTCCGAGAGAGCAAAATATTTTGGCCGACGCACTTGCCAATAAGGCTATGGATGGTGAACCTGCCCCAACTGCCGCCGCGGGCGAGTTCAATCACGTGGCGCCATCATCGATTCGTGCCCCACAATCTTCGGTATCTGAGGCCACGACTTTAATAATGGTCAGACACGGTAGGACTGCACTAACTGAAAGTCGAAAGATCTCTGGGGGAGACGGGGAGAACCCAGACCTTTCGGATCTTGGAAACAAAGACGCTATCGAAGTTGCAATTGAGCTAGCTCGGGTTGGAATGTCGGGAGCGTTTAGCTTTCTAGAAAAGCCAGCTGCAGTTATTCATTCGCCCATTAAGCGAGCTGCCCAAACCGCTACCAAGATTGCTCAGAAGTTAGGCGTTGAACAAGTTGAGCTTGCTGACCTCAGGGAAATTGGCTTTGGCGACTGGGACGGATTAACCAACGAAGAGCTGTTCGTAGGTCACGAGGAGCACTATCAGCGCTGGCGCGGGTCTTACGAGGTTGCCCCACCGAACGGGGAATCACTAAAGGACTTTGATGTTCGGGTGAATCGAAGCCTAGATTTCATACTTGAGAATTATGCTGGCAAGACGGTAGTGGTGGTTGCACACGTGATGCCAATTAGGGGACTGCTTCGAATTGCAAACGATGCCTCGGTTGCTGGCTTTTGGCGGGTAGATCTTGGTCCTGCTTCGATTTCGATTGCACGATTCTGGGGCCGTGAGGGCGCCGAGATAGTCTGCGTGAATTCAACTTCGCATTTATCTTCTTGACCACGCTGGCTAGACTTGTCATTGGATGGGTCGGCAAGACGGTCGCGGCAGTTTACTGACGAGGAACGTCCGGGCTCCAAAGAGCAAAATGGTGGGTAACGCCCACCCGGGGTAACCCGAGAGATAGTGCAACAGAAAGCAAACCGCCGAGCAATCGGTAAGGGTGAAACGGTGGTGTAAGAGACCACCAGCGATTCAAGTGATTGAATCGGCTAGGTAAACCTCATTTGGAGCAAGACCAAACAGTGAACGCTTGAGGGCTGCTCGCCCAAGTTCACGGGTAGGTCGCTTGAGGCGTTGGGCAACCAACGTCCTAGATAGATGATCGTCACTTTGCAAAAAGTACAAAACCCGGCGTAATAGCCGGCCCATCCACTTAATCCTTGCTGTGGTGCCTTGCAGCAAAGTATGCGGCACCGATAATGCCAGCGTTGTTCTTAGATTTTGCTGGAACCATTTCAACGTCGGATTCGATCATGTGCACAAAACTGCTGTGATCCTTCGAAACCCCTCCGCCGATGATAATCAGGTCAGGGTAGAACAACCGGTTCAGTCGATCAAAGTATCTTGAAAGAACCTGGGACCATTGCTCAAAACTGAGGTTGTCTCGTTCTTTGGCTGAATAAGCTGCCTTTGTCTCGTAGTCGACACCGTCGATTTCAATGTGCCCAAGTTCGGTATTTGGGATCAACTTACCGTTCATAAACAGTGCGGTACCGATACCGGTACCTAAAGTGCACATCAAAACAAGTCCCTTGCGGTCTAGACCGGCACCGAATTTAATCTCAGCGACCCCGGCGGCATCGGCATCGTTTAGCAAAACAACCTCGGTACCAAGAGCCTTAGAAAACAACTTTGCAGCTTTCAGGCCAATCCATTCGTCAGAGACATTTGCGGCAGAAAGAGTGACACCATTTTTAACAGGCGCCGGGAAGCATATTCCAATTGGAGTATCTTTTGGGGCGTCGATTTGTTTGACAAGTTTTATCACTAGCTCAACAACACTTGCGGGCTTTCCCCCATCAGGGGTATCAAAACGAATTCGTTCTGTGGCTAATTCGCCTTTTTTGAGATTAACCAACGCTCCTTTGATACCGGTTCCACCGATATCTATGCCAATTGCGTTTTTCATAACTTTCTCATTTTAGGGCAGAGTCAGAATCTGGGCTCCAGATTCGGTCACGACCAAAGTGTGTTCAAACTGTGCGGTGATTGACTTGTCCTTGGTGGCAACAGTCCAGCCGTCTGGCCACATGTCCCACTCGTGAGTACCCAATGTGAGCATGGGCTCAATGGTGAACACCATCCCCACCTCCATGGTGTTTGAATAAAGTGGTGCCGCGTCGTAGTGCGGGATAACTAGGCCCGAATGAAACGCCTCACCAATACCGTGACCGGTGAAGTCTCGAACAACTCCGTAGCCAAATCGCTTAGCGTAGGAATCGATTGTTCGGCCTATTACGTTGATTGGACGACCTGGCATAACAGATGCGATTGCACGGTCGAGTGACTCTTTAGTTCGGTCAACAAGCAAGGAGACTTCTTCAGAAACATTGCCAACTTTGAATGTTTGATTACTGTCTCCGTGGAAGCCATCCAGATAGGCGGTCACGTCGATGTTTACTATGTCTCCGTCTTGGATCTCCAGATCATCAGGAATCCCGTGGCAAATTATCTCGTTTACCGATGTGCAGCAAGACTTTGGAAATCCGCGGTAGCCCAAAGTCGAAGGGTAGGCGCTATTTGAAGTCAAAAACTCGTGCACGATGACATCGAGCTCATTTGTTCTCATGCCGACCTTAATACTGTTTCCAGCGAGCTCTATAGCTTGCGCAGCGAGCTTCCCAGCAGCTCGGATCTTTTCTACCTGCTCTTGATTTTTGACATGGCCACCGGTCCATTCGGCCGGCGCTTTCTTTCCGACGTACTCGGGCCTGATTATGCTCTTGGGCACCGAGAGGGCTTTTGACACCACTCCAGGCGTTAGTGATCCAGAGACTTTGTCGCGAGGCATTTTTCCATTCTATTCACCGCTCCCCGCTAGGCTCGCTTCATAGGAGGCAATAATGTCTGAAGAGTCGATGTATTGGTTCAACATAAAAACCAAACAAGTTGAATTTGGGTTGAAGAGTTCTTCGCTTGATCGAATTGGCCCTTTTGAGACTGAGCAGCAAGCCGCTAACGCCGAAGAGATTGTTAGATCGCGGACCAGTAAATGGCTCGAAGAGGAAAAGCTCGAAGACTAGCTATCGAAGGAGTGCTCCTTGCCTGGAAACTCACCAGATAGAACCTCAGCACGATAGCTACTAGCCGCCTTCGCAAGAACGGCCCTTAAGTCAGCGTACTTCTTTACAAACTTCCTGTTGCCGCTAGAAAGTCCCGCAAAATCCTGCCAAACCAGAATCTGCCCATCAGTTGAGTTACCAGCTCCGATACCAATAGTTGGTACCGCAAGCTTGTCTGTTAGCTCTTTGGCCAGATCAGATGGCACCATTTCAAGAACTATTGCGAAAACCCCGGCCTCTTGCAAAGCCAATGCATCTTTCTCGAGAGTCGCGGCGTCTTCCCCTCTGCCTTGAACCTTGAACCCACCAAGAGCGTGAACCGACTGCGGGGTAAAGCCAAGGTGGCCCATTACGGGAATGCCCGCAGCAACAATTGCTTTTACCTGTGGGGCGCGATCTAAGCCACCCTCGAGCTTCACGGCCTCCGCTCCAGATCGCTTCATGATTGAAATTGCATTCTCTAGAGCCTGAGTCGGAGATACCTCATAAGAGCCAAAGGGCATGTCAACTACCACCAGGGCTCGCTTTACTGAAGAGCTCACGCCTTTTCCAAAGCTGATCATCTCGTCAATTGTTACCTCTAGGGTACTGTCGTGACCAAGCACAGTGTTACCCGCAGAGTCACCGACCAAGATAACTTCAATTCCGGCTTGATCGAATATCTCGGCCGTGGTGGCGTCGTAGCTAGTGAGGCAAGAAAACTTGGTTCCAGAGGCTTTTAGTTCAGCGAGAGAACTAGTTCGGATCTTTTTAAATTCGCTTGCCACGATATCTCCTAGATAGACCAACGGGTAATTGGAACTCTTCGTTCCCGCCCAAAGGCAAGTTTAGTAATTCTTGGACCTATGGCACTTTGCCTTCTCTTCCATTCGGAAGCGCTTACTAGGGCAATGACCGACTCAACGGTTGAAGCATCCAAACCTTCTTCAATGATTTCTGACCGAGACATCCGTTGTTCGATGTGCAGCTCAAGTATGCGATCTAGCACCGCATACTCGGGCAGAGAATCCTGATCTAGTTGATCCGGTCGCAATTCAGCTGACGGTGGCTTACTAATTGACTCTTCAGGAATCGGTGGAGTATCGCCTTGTTTGGCAGCTAATTCGTTACGGAATCTGGCAAGGTCCCAAACAAGTGTCTTTTGAACGTCCTTAATTGGTGCATAACCACCAGCGGCGTCGCCATAGATTGTGGAGTAGCCGACTGCGAGCTCTGTCTTGTTGCCAGTTGATAGCAGCAGATGTCCTTCGGAGTTCGACTTTGCCATCAGAATAACCGCCCTTATTCTGGCCTGCAGATTTTCTGCAGCGAGGCCCTCAAGTGAAAGTTTGTCTACGAACTGTTCCACGAAAGACTCAATTGGTTCGGTTGAGTAAACAAGGCCAGTGTTCTTTGCCAGTAGGGCCGCATCAGATAGCGAATGATCTGATGAGTACTTGCTAGGTAGTGATACTCCAAAGACATTTTTGGCACCAATTGCATCAACCGCGATTGCGGCACAAACAGCGGAATCTATTCCTCCAGAAAGACCGAGCACTACTGATTTGAATCCATTCTTTTGAACGTAATCGCGGAGTCCAAGAACTAAAGCATTCCAAACCTGAGCTAGGTCACCTTGAGTCTTGCTTGATTCACTCACTGCTTTGATTGCGCTCTTGTTTTCTATCTCGACAACAATTAGGTCTGTCTCGAATTGCTTCGCCCTGGCAATTTCTCGACCGCCGGCATCAATTAGGAAGCTGTTGCCATCAAAAACCAAATCGTCCTGACCGCCAACTAAATTGACATATGCAACAGCAGTGGATTGCTTCGCGGCTAGATCCTGAACCAACTCAAGCCTGGTGTCAGTTTTTGACATTTCAAAAGGGGATCCATTTAGCACCAGTGTGAGATCAACTTTATGGCTAGCGATCTTTGCAACCGGTCCTCCCGCTTGCCAAATGTCCTCGCAAATCACAGTTGCGAAGCGAAACCCATCAATTTCAAAGGTTAGTAGCTGATCTCCAGGTACAAACACTCGATACTCATCAAACACTGAGTAGTTCGGAAGATGATGCTTGGCATAGCTTGCTTTTACCTTGCCTTCAAAAATCAAGCTCGCGCAGTTTTGCCCAATGGCCCAAGACGTGGGGCTATTGGCAAGTGCAGGGTGGCCAACAACCACTCGAATATGTCCCTGGCCGCGTTTTGCCAGTTCTTGAGCGAGTCTCCCCAGGGCCCGCTCGGAGTCTTTTAGGAAGTCTTTACTGAGAGCCAGATCCTCAATTGGGTAACCAGTTAGTGCCAGCTCTGGAAACAGCACCAAGTTTGAACCTAGGTCTTGAGCCCGCTGCACTTTTTCAAGAATCTTTGCGCTATTTCCTGCAAGGTCACCCACAGTTGGGTTTATCTGGGCCATGGCTAGGCGAAGAGCGGGCATAAGTATTAGCCTAGTAGCAGGCAAGGAAGAGGTTTTTCATGGATAAGCAGCGCGATTTTGTGCTCCGGACAATCGAAGAGCGAGGCGTTAAGTTCGTTCGTCTTTGGTTCACTGACGTTGCTGGAACTCTAAAGATGGTTGCCGTTGCACCTGCCGAGGTTGAAGGTGCTTTCGCCGAAGGCTTGGGCTTCGATGGCTCAGCAATTGAGGGACTCTCTAGAGCGTATGAAGCAGACATGCTGGCAGCTCCGGATCCATCAACATTCCAGATCCTTCCGTGGCGAGGTGATGTTGATCCAACAGCCAGGATGTTCTGCGACATTATGACCCCAGATGGTCAGCCTGCTGCAGCCGACCCAAGAAACGTTTTGCGCAGGGCGTTGGCCAAAGCTAGCGATCTTGGCTTCTCTTTTTACATTCACCCTGAAATTGAGTTCTATCTTTTGAAGTCGTCTCAGATTGGACCGGAGGGTCCAATTCCTGTTGACAACGCTGGTTACTTTGACAACGTTCCAGGTGGCACAGCGCACAACTTCCGAAGAAGAGCTGTAACTATGCTCGAACAACTTGGTATTTCTGTGGAGTTCAGCCACCACGAGGGTGGTCCCGGTCAAAACGAAATCGACCTGCGTTACGCAGATGCGCTCACCATGGCAGACAACATCATGACTTTTAGGACTGTTATCAAGGAAGTTGCAATCGAGCAGGGTGTCTACGCCACGTTCATGCCAAAGCCCTTCACTGAGCACCCAGGCTCTGGAATGCACACCCACATGTCACTATTCGAAGGTGACACCAACGCGTTCTTCGACGCCAGCGGTCAGTATCGGTTATCCAAGATTGGGCGTCAGTTCATGGCCGGGTTATTGCGCCACGCTCCCGAAATCACGGCTGTTACCAATCAGTACGTGAACTCCTATAAGCGTCTTTGGGGAGGAGGCGAGGCGCCAAGCTTTGTTTGCTGGGGTCACAACAACCGTTCAGCCTTGATTCGTGTTCCTCTATACAAACCAGACAAGGGCCAGTCCTCGCGCATTGAGTATCGAGCCATCGATTCGGCAGCGAACCCATACCTTGCCTACGCCTTGCTGCTAGCAGCTGGACTAAAGGGCATTGAAAATGAGTATGAGCTACCTGCCGAGACCGAAGACAACGTTTGGAATCTAACCGACTCTGAACGCCGCGCTATGGGAATTGAACCCTTACCGCAGTCCCTCGATCACGCCATCAGAAAGTTTGAAGAGTCAGAACTTGCAGCGGAAACTCTCGGTGAACAAGTATTTAGCCACATGCTTGCCAACAAGAGAGCGGAGTGGGCTGCATACAGAACTCAGGTAACGCCATTTGAACTAAAGCGGAATCTAGAAACTCTTTAGTAGCTAATGGCCCTAGAGCGCAGCACCGGATTATCTGAGCTTGCTGGATCTGGCTTTATCGATCTCGATCAAGCTCAGCAGAAACTCTCGATTCTCTCCAAGCAATTAGTCCTTAACGCATCATCACTTCTTGAACCGATCGGTAGCACCCAGGATCCAGACCAGTGCCTCGAGTTACTTGTTCGGCTAGCCAGGGAAAACACCCCAAAGATCAAATCAATTTCAGCGAATGAAACTGCTTTTGGACGTCTATGCAAAGTCCTTGGTGCTTCAGCTGGGCTCTTTGAATTTCTGTCTCGCGAGCCAGCGGCACTAGAACTATTTTTGCAAGAGCCAGCGCTACCTACAGCTGATTCCTCTCTTGCGTCTCTCACCAAAGCAGCAAGTAGCGTTTCAGCAATCCGCGTCGCCTATAGAAATCAGCTTCTGAAGATCGCAATTTTTGATGTGAACTCTCATGATCCCGTTGGTCGAATCGGAGCCGTTGCCGAAGCGCTTGCTGATTTGGCAGCTGCGGCAATTGAAGCCGGACTCATCCTTGCCAGGAAAGAGTTATCGGATGAAGCGAATCCGATTCACTATCCAGCGCAGGATCTAGCCAATACCCGTATTGCGGTGATTGGCATGGGTAAGTGTGGTGCGAGGGAGTTGAACTACATCTCTGACGTTGACGTCATTTATGTTGCTGAGCCTGCTTCTAGCGAAATCGAAACCGATAGGGCCCTTGAGATTGCGACCAAGGTTTGCAGTCGGATGATGCGAATAATGGACCAGCCTGATTCGGAACCAGCACTTTGGCAAGTAGACGCCAACTTGCGACCCGAGGGTAAGGCGGGTGCTCTGGTTAGATCTCTGGATTCGCATAAATCGTATTACGAGCGCTGGGCTGAGAGCTGGGAGTTTCAGGCTCTCTTGAAAGCACGGCCAATTGCCGGAGACGCGGGGCTCGGTGAGAAATACTTGGCTGTGACCCAGCCAAAGGTGTGGGAATCAACCGCCCGAGATAACTTTGTCGAATCAGTCCAGCGCATGAGACAGCTTGTAACAGACAACATTCCAATCGGCGAAGTTGATGCGCAAATAAAGCTTGGCCCGGGAGGTTTGCGAGATATTGAGTTCACCGTTCAACTGCTGCAATTAGTTCACGGAAGAACAGATAGCTCACTTCGCAAAAGGGATACCCTCGGGGCAATAGAGGCTTTGGCGACAGGCGGCTACATCGCAAGAGAAGATGGCAAGCGCTTTAGCGATCACTATCGCTTCCTCAGACTGCTCGAGCATCGAATTCAACTCAGTCAGCTAAGACGTACTCACCTGATGCCAGGTGATGAGCTTTCTAGAAGAGCAATTGCACGGGCACTTTCATTAGAGCTAAGCGCTGTGAAGCTAGTTCAAAGATGGGAATCGGTAAAGCTAGAAGTTCGCGATTTACACCAACAGCTTTTCTATAGGCCACTACTAAGCGCGGTCTCAGGACTTAGTCAAGAAGATCTTGAGCTTACAAGCGCTCAGGCCCAGGATCGACTTGGTGCAATTGGTTTTCAAGATACCCAAAGCGCTCTTTCACACATCACCGCGTTGACCTCTGGCCTGTCAAGGCGCGCATCTATTCAAAGACAACTTCTTCCAGTGTTGCTGCAGTGGTTCGCCGAGGGCACAGACCCCGATGCTGCACTCTTGGCTTTTAGAAGACTGAGCGAAGATCTGGGAGAGTCGCACTGGTACCTTCGAATGCTTCGTGACTCCTCAGGAGCCGCCAAGCGCATGACGCAAGTGTTTTCAACGAGCCGCTTAGCAACTTCATTGTTTGAGCGAATGCCAGAAGCAGCGGCCTGGTTTGAACGCGAAGAAGAGCTCGTACCACAAAAAATGGAGCAGTTGCTTACCCAGTTCCAAGCCATTATTTCCCGGCATGAAGATCCGGATTTGGCTGCAGCCAGCATCAAGGCAATTAGGAGGAAAGAGACCCTCAGGGTGGCAATTGGATTTGTTGTCGGCTCACTCGATCTTGATGCAACCTCTAAAGGTTTATCTGATCTCACCGAGGCATATCTTGTGAGCATGCAAGCCCTTGCTACTGACGCGATGCGCGAAAAGCTCGAGACTCTGACCCAGGAACTTGCAATTGTTGCCATGGGTCGGTTTGGGGGAGCAGAGCTTGGCTTTGGCTCCGATGCTGACGTGATGTTTGTATACAAACCCATGGTTGACGATGTAAATATCGCCCAAACTGAGGCCCAAGAGCTGGTTTCTGAAATTCGTAGGCTCTGCTCTGATCAAATTCTTGAGTTCGAACTGGATCTGGATCTTCGACCAGAAGGCAAGAACGGTGCGATTGTCAGGTCTATTGACTCCTACGCCAGCTACTACAAACGCTGGGCTGGAACATGGGAATCTCAAGCCCTACTCCGAGCACGAGTGATTTCGGGGGAAGATTCAGTTAAGAACGAGTTTGTAGCTCTGATTGATCGCTATCGCTATCCAGAAAAAATCGAAGCAGCCGCAGTAGTCGAGATCAGGAGAATCAAAGCCCGAGTGGAAGTCGAAAGGCTTCCGCTGGGCGCTGACCCAACAAGGCATCTAAAGCTTGGTCGGGGATCAATTAGTGACGTTGAGTGGTTAGTTCAACTACTTCAGCTAAAGCACGGATTCTCGAATCCAAGTCTGCAGACACCACACACTATGCAAGCTCTTGATCAGCTCGAGCAATCCGGATTAGTCCAAGCCTCGGATGCAATTGTGCTCAAGCAGGCTTGGCAACTATCCTCTGCGATTCGCTCTGCCGTGATGTTGGCGCAGAACAAACGAACTGATGTCTTACCGACCGACCGACTTCAACTTGAATCCGTTGCAAGACTGCTTGAATATCCTCGTGGCGGAGCAGGAAGTTTGGAACAGGATTACCTAGCCACGACTCGAAGAGCTAGAGCTGTGTTCGAGAAACTTTTTTACGACTAAACGCCGTAGTAAAGCTCAAACTCGTAAGGGTGTGGACGAAGTGCAAGAGGAGCAATTTCCTTTTCTCTCTTGTATGAGATCCAGGTTTCGATTAGATCCTTGGTAAATACGTCACCCTCAAGCAGGTAGTCATGGTCTGCCTCTAGCGCTTTTAGAACCTCTTCAAGCGTTCCTGGGACCTGAGGAATCAACTTGGCTTCTTCTGGCGGCAGCTCGTACAGATCTTTGTCTACTGGCTCGTGTGGCTCAGTCCGGTTCTTGATGCCATCAAGACCAGCCATAAGCATCGCTGCGAAAGCAAGATACGGGTTTGATGATGCATCTGGCGCGCGGAATTCGATGCGCTTGGCCTTCGGGTTTGTTCCAGTAAGTGGAATACGAATTGCAGCTGATCTGTTTCCAGCTGAGTAAACAAGGTTTACTGGAGCTTCAAAGCCAGGCACTAGGCGGTGGTAGGAGTTCACGCTCGGGTTAGTGAAAGCAAGCAAGCTTGGTGCGTGCTTCAGGATTCCACCGATGTACCAGCGAGCCATGTCGCTTAGCCCACCGTAACCGCTCTCGTCGTAGAACAATGGCTTGCCATCTTTCCAGAGCGATTGATGAACGTGCATACCTGAACCGTTGTCGCCAAATAGCGGCTTTGGCATAAAGGTTGCAGTCTTGCCAAACGAGTGAGCAACGTTTTTCACAATGTACTTGAACTTCAAGATGTCATCGCCGGCGCGAAGAAGGGTGTCAAAGCGGTAGTTGATTTCGCCCTGACCTGCGGTGCCAACCTCGTGATGGCTTCGCTCTACAGATAGTCCTGCTGCTTCTAGCTCTAGAACGATCTGGTCGCGAATGTCTGCATGCTGATCAACGGGGGACACAGGGAAGTAACCTCCCTTATATGGGGTCTTGTTGGCCAAGTTTCCGCCAGCTTCTTCACGACCGGAGTTCCAGGCAGCTTCGGAGCTGTCAATGAAATGGTAAGCGGTGTTTGCTTTTACTTCGTAACGAACATCGTCAAAGATGAAAAATTCTGCTTCTGGGGCAAAATACGCCGTGTCGGCAATGCCGGTAGTTGAGAGATAGGCCTGAGCTTTCTTGGCAACCTGACGTGGGTCACGGCTGTAGATCTCACCAGTTCTTGGGTTGTAGATGTCAAAAACCATGTTCAAAGTCTTTTCAACGCGGAACGCGTCCAGAAAAGCTGTAGTTACATCAGGAATTAACTGCATGTCTGATTCATGAATTGAAGCAAAACCTCTAATTGAAGAACCGTCAAAGAGCTGACCGTCGATAAAGAAATGCTCATCGATCATGGCCGCTGGAAGGTTAAAGTGCTGCTGAACACCAGGCAAGTCCGTGAAGCGAACGTCTAGAAACTTTACGTCATGGTCTTTGATGTACTTGACTACTTCTGCGGCGGTTTTGAACATTAGGGTTCCCTTCAAATCAACTGGCTATAGACAAATCATAGCTAGCTAGATGTTTCAAACAGTTTTTGAAATGTTTCGGGAATGTAAAATCTACATTCTTCGGCCGGCACGAATCCGGTTCGGGTCAATTCCTTTAGGAATAGGGATGTTTAGGCCAAGACCCGCGAGCCTCTTGTTGACCACCGAGATCTCGGCTCGGCTGAGGGTCTTTTTGAGCTTGTAAATGGCTTTGGTCAAGGCGTAAAGCGGCACCGATCCCGGCTGTTCGTTAACAGAAAGCACCGATACGGTAACTCCTGGAATAGCCCTTGTAACCTTGCGCTTCTCGTCTTCAACAATTTGCCTTAGACGAGCGGAGTTTCCCTCGGCTATTAATACAACGCCAGCCTTGCCAACAGCTCGGTAGACGGCATCTCTTGATTTAGGGTCAACGGCAACCGGCATCTCGCTGGTTGAGTAGCCGCGCTTTAGCGTTGAGCTAATAACTGCCGCTACAGCTCCTGGTTGCCCAGAGATCCTCATGAATGCAGCTCGCTCTGCTCTTCTTGAAAGTACACCTAATGTCAGAAGCAGGGAGAACAAAATAGTGGAAATGGACCACAGGAAGATCGAAAGTGGTTGGTCCATAAAAAAGAGCAGGATTGCGACAGTACCAATTGCCATTGGTCCAACAAAAGAAAGTATTCCTAGTGGAACAAAGTTCTTATCTGCCTTGGCAGTTAGCTTATAGACCTGTAACAGTTGCTTGATTTTGCCTGGCTCTTTTTTAACCTTCGGCTTTTTCTCTGCCATCATTTCCTTACTTGTTATGCAACGGCCTGCGAGAAGCCATCTTTTGCTGCTGCTTCTGCCAGGTGTTGGAGATTCTCTGGAACCGGAAGTCCCTTTTTGTTCATAGATTGAGCCCATAGCCTACCCGCGCGATAGGAAGACCTGACCAGTGGCCCACTAAGCACACCCAAGTAGCCAAGGTTCTCCGCTTCATTTTTGAGCTCAACAAACTCCTGCGGCTTTACCCAGCGTGAAACTGGATGATGCTTTGGAGTTGGTCGCAAATACTGGGTAATGGTCAAGATGTCGGTTCCGGCATCGTAAAGATCCTTCATAGCCTGCGAAATCTCTTCGATGGTTTCACCCATTCCAAGAATCAGGTTCGACTTGGTTACAAGCCCGTAGTTTCTTGCTTGAGTAATCACATCCAGTGACCTTTCGTAACTGAAGGCAGGGCGGATCTCCTTGAAGATCCGAGGAACAGTTTCGACGTTATGAGCAAATACTTCTGGCTTGGCGTCAAAAACTTTTTTTAGAAGAAGTGGGTTACCAGAGAAGTCCGGAACCAAGATCTCAACACCGGTACCAGGGGACTTCTTGTGAATTTGCTTGATGGTCTCGGCGTAGAGCCAGGCGCCTTCATCTGGAAGATCATCTCTTGCGACACCGGTAACAGTCGCGTAGCGAAGTTGCATCTGTTTTACAGAAACCGCAACTCTTCTAGGCTCATCAGGATCGAATGCCACTGGCTTTCCGGTATCAATCTGGCAGAAGTCGCAACGCCTCGTGCATTGCGAGCCACCAATCAAGAAAGTAGCTTCGCGGTCTTCCCAGCATTCATAAATGTTTGGGCAGCCAGCTTCTTGGCAAACGGTATTTAGATTCTCGGCCTTAACAAGTTTTTGCATGGCCTGATACTCGGGACCCATTTTTGCAACGGTCCTAATCCACTCGGGCTTGCGTTCTATCGGGATAGCAGAGTTTCGAGCCTCGATGCGAAGCATCTTCTTGGCAGGCTTTTCGCCCTGATCTATCTGGCTCATAGGACAACTTTAGCAATGCCGGTAAGCCTGATTTTTACTCGCTCTGCAGCCATAGCTGGAGTGACCAAAGAGCCCGTTAGCTCGGTAATTGAGCTAGTCCCAGCATCGTCAATCCCACAAGCCACGATGTGTTCGTAGGCTTCCATTGAGTTTGAACAGTTCAGGGCGAAGCCATGCATTGCTACCCTCTCTGAAACTCTGATACCAATAGCGGCAACCTTTAGGTGCGTGTCACCTGCAGGAGCCCAAACTCCGGAGCGTCCAGCTACCCGCTCGGTTGCCAATCCAAAATCAGCACAAACATCAATTAGCACTTGCTCGAGAAAGCGGACGTAACCCACGACATCAAAAGGCTCTGGAAGTTTCATGATCGGGTATCCAACTAGTTGACCAGGCCCATGCCAGGTCAGTTTTCCACCACGATCGACCTCTATGACCTCGGTACCATCATCGGGCCGCTCTGAGTCCTCAGTTCTTTTCCCGGCCGTGTATACGCTGCTGTGTTCGAGCAAAATGACTGTGTCGGGTCTGGTTTTGGCCACTACTTCTTTATGAACCTCGCGCTGAAGCGTAAGACCGTCGTTGTATCCAACGAAATCAGGGTCGAAACCTGCAACTAGAAATTCGGGCACCGAACAAGTCTAAGAGTTATCCCAAACCTTAGCCCCGGGTCATAATTTCTAGCTTCCGCGAACTAGCGTCTAGGGATGCGTGCTTTGGTGTCTAGAAAACTGACTGCTTTGGGCTACTCAATAGGCCAGAAACTCAAACTCCGGGGTGTTGAGGCCCATTGCCTGACAAACTATCGAGGAGATTGCCTACTACTAGTTTTGAATGTGTTCTATGGACCGAGCTGGGCTCAAATATTCAAATCTCTTGAGCATCTAGTTCCAAAACCAACGCTTATTACACATGGCAAAACACCTGCCGTACTGGTTGCAGACTCATCAATTGCCAGAGAACTGGTCGGGGGATTGTTTGAAAATGCCAATACCTCCCGCGTTAAGCAAGTGCACCTAGAAGGAATTGGTTTCGTTGAGCTTGCAAGCAAACCGATGCAAGATCTAAAGCTTTTAGTCCTACCGCTTGCCTCTATTGTTTGCGTAGTTACCCTTGGAATCTTTTGGGGTGGTAGCCAACAAAAAAGCCAGAGTGTAGTTGTGGCTCCAGTTGCGGACACTTGCGTTGTCGATTTGAATCCAGCCGATTTCGAAAACTGGTTGAGCGAAACTTTGAACTCAGAGGTAACACTTGGCGCTGGAATAGAGCTTCAAAGGCAAACCGAGTTAGGTCAACTGAACATTGTTGTTGAGAACACCATTGGTTCCGCTGCCAAGGTAACTGGTAAGGCGGTTTGCGCCGACGGCAGGGAGCGTTTGGTAAACCATCGCATTGACACCTCAGGAGAAGGTGCGGTTTTTGAACTGGGGGGTTAGATTCCCAGGTTTGCCTGGAAGTTAGCAGACTCTAGTCTTGCCTTCACGTCCACCAGGAACCTCGAAGCGTCCGCACCATCAATTAGACGGTGGTCGTAGCTAAGAGCTAGATAAACCATCGAACGAATCGCGATTGACTCTTGTCCATCAGCTGTTGTGATTGCAACTGGCCTCTTCTGAACAACTCCAGTTCCCAAAATTGCTACCTGAGGCAAGAACACAACAGGAGTGTCAAACAGCGCGCCACGGGAGCCAGTGTTGGTCAGAGTGAAAGTGCCACCCATCATTTCATCCGGCTTTAGTTTGTTCTCTCGAGTGCGGGAAGCAAGGTCTGCGATCTGTGATGCGATTTGTGCAAGATTCAATGTTGCTGCGTCTCTTATGACTGGGGTAAGAAGTCCACGCTCAGTGTCAACCGCGAAGCTGATGTTCTCGGTTGGGTGGTAGTTGATCATTTCGCCCTCAATCGAAGCGTTTAGCTTCGGATGAGACCTAAGCGCTTCTGCGGCCGCCAGGAAGAAAAACGGCATGAAGTTAAGCTTGGTTCCAGTCGCTGCAAGGAACGCTGGCTGAACCGCCTTACGCATTTCGGCAATGCGTGACACATCAACTTCAACCACGGTTGTTAGCTGAGCTGAGGAAACCATGGATGCAACCGCACGCTCCGCGAGCACTTTTCTTAGCCTTGACATTGGCTCTGTTGTTCCACGTTGGGCACTAACTGGTGCTGGAACGTGAGCGGCCGCAGGAGAAGACAATGCTGGTGAAGACCCAGCTGTTGCGGACATTACATCTTCTTTGCGAATTCTTCCACCAACTCCGGTGCCAACTACGCGAGTGAGGTCGATTCCAGAGTCTTGGGCAAGTTTACGAACAAGCGGAGTCACATATCCTGCATCCATGGATCCAGTAGCTGCAGGTGTCGCAACTGGTGCAACCGGAGTCACAGGCACTACCGGCGTAACAGGAACAACCGGAGTAACTGGAGCAGCAGGTGTGTAAATCATTGGTGTAGCAACCGGTGGGGCAACAGGGGGTGCAACTGGCGCTGCCACAGGTGCAGGTGCAGCGACGGGAGCTGCTGGTGCAACGGGAGGTGCAACCGGTGCTTGCGCTACAGGCTCTGCTGCAACTGGTGCAGCTGGTGCGGCACCGGATCCGCCAGAGATGATTACCAGCACGGCGCCAACTTGGACTGTCTCGTCTTCTTGAACCAGGATCTGTTCGATTACTCCGGCAACCGGTGAAGGAATCTCGGTGTCTACTTTGTCGGTTGATACCTCTACAAGTGGTTCGTCAACAGCGACTGAGTCGCCAACTTTTTTAAGCCATCTAGTTACTGTGCCTTCGGTTACTGATTCACCAAGGGCTGGTAGAACTACGGATTCGCTCATTTTCTAAACTCCTTGTGGGTATTTTCTAATTCTAAGCGTGGGCGTGCAGTGGCTTACCGGCAAGGGCTAGGTGAGCCTCTCCGATG
>JBIIME010000044.1:0-9167 GCA_044338175.1 Rhodoluna sp. | reverse complement strand
CGGCTTCGACCAATAGATCTAACCGAGTCGCTTCCAAACCGGGGGATCCAGGAATGCATTACTAAACCGAAAGCTTATGAAGCTAGGGCTTTTTCTACGACCATTTACTACTCTAGCCCTGATTGGGGCAATAAAGTCAAGAACTTTTTTGCGGGCTCCGGGGCCAACTAGTCAAGATACTCCAGACCCACAACCACTGTTACCGGGTCTGGAAACTGGTCCGAAACCGCGATTATGGAGCCTGGGAATCTGGCCGCTAACGCCTCTGCCTCATCACGAAAACCCTCTTCGGAGATGAAAACCAAGGTGTTTGTTGATGTTGGGGATCCTGGATCGGTGTCACCGAGGCTAGAGGTGGAAACGATGTTCCAGCCTTCCTGGATTAGCTCTTCGCCAATTGCAGGAGCAATGCCGGTGTCAGTTCCATCAATAACCGACACCTGAACCTGAGGAACGAAGGGAAGTTCTGGCATCATCACGCTCAAATCTGCGATCCGAAGACCCATAAGTCCCCCAAATGCCAACAGCCCGGAAATGGCTGTCAGGGTCAGAAATGACCGAATGTAATCCATGGCTTTTTTTGGTGCAAGGTGCTTTCCACCGACACCAAGATTGGGATCAGCTTTCTCTTGCACTTTGTCTTCCATGGTTGCCTTTATGAGATTGGGCGTTGAGCTTCTATATTGGCACTTGGGGCCTAGGAAAGGAAACTGGAGATGGACTACCCGATCAAGAAGTCAGACCAGCAATGGCGCGAGGAACTTAGCGACTTTGAGTACCAGGTGCTTCGCGAGGCAGGTACCGAAAGAGCTTTCACCGGTGAGCTACTTAATGAGCATCGCATGGGGATCTTCCGCTGTCGCGGTTGTCAGGCAGAGCTTTTTCGAAGCACTACCAAGTTTGAGTCTCACTGTGGCTGGCCAAGCTTTTATGAGCCAAAAGCAGAGGATGCAGTTGAGCTTCTGGAGGACAGAAGTTTTGGAACAGTCCGAACTGAAGTTCGTTGCCGAGCCTGCGGCTCGCACCTAGGTCATGTATTTGAAGATGCACCCCAAACTCCTACCGGTGATCGCTACTGCATCAACTCAGTGAGCATCACTTTTGAAGAAACCAACTAAATGATTATTGGTCTTGGAACACTGATAAATGTTGCAGCCATCATCGTTGGCGCAGCGGCCGGTGTGCTAATTGGTAATCGCCTAAGCGAAAAGACATCACGGGTGGTAACCGATGGTCTAGGGCTAGTGGTTTTAGTCCTTGGTGGACTAAATGTGATCTTCATTCTGGATGATGAATTTGTCACTTCAGTAGGCACAGGTATACCTCTACTTATCGTCATTGGCGCAATCCTGATAGGTGGAATCATTGGCTCAGCTCTTCAGATTGAGCAGCGCCTTGAGAAACTTGGCGCATTCCTGCAAAAGAAGTTTGCCAAAAAAGGCTCAAAGGGCTCGAAGGGAAAATTCATCACCGGTTTCGTGAATGCCTCTCTGGTATTCACCATTGGTCCACTGGCAATTCTTGGAGCTTTGAGTGACGGACTCGGCCAAGGGATTGAACAGCTCGCCACAAAGTCAATCCTTGACGGATTTGCGTCTTTAGCTTTTGCTGCGAGTTTGGGCTGGGGCGTTGCTTTATCGGCAATCCCGGTTGGCCTTTGGCAAGGCTTGATTACCGTCCTAGCCTTCTTGGTTGGGGCTGTGGTGCCAGCTCCATTGATATCGGCTCTAACCGCTACCGGTGGGGTATTACTTCTTGGTGTTGGGTTGCGACTTCTTCAAATTAGGCAAGTGGCGGTTGGCAATATGCTGCCAGCTTTGATTGTGGCTCCGGTTATCACGCTGATTGTCCTAGCCATTTAGCCAGTGGCCAAATTGTGGGGCCGACCAGGGGACTTGAACCCCTAACCCCCGCATTACAAGTGCGGTGCGCTACCAATTGCGCCAGGTCGGCCTGCAGCTCGAAAGCTACGTAGAAGGCGGGAACCCCCGTTCTTCCTCGAAAAGCATATCAGTTTGTCGGAACTAAAGCGAAAAACCCTAAGCGGTGAGTAGCGAGCTACTCCCATCTACTACCAAATCTGAAGCTAAGTAGTTTGAAAAGCCAAAGCTGATTATGGGATAAGGAGCTGGCACTCGTGTTTATTTGGGATTTTATTGTTTGGAAGCAAAGATAAAGAGACTTGGCTGACTGATGAACGTAGGGAGAAAAAAACCCCGCGGAACTGGCCGCGGGGAATTCTCTTCTGAGTAAGTTTTCCCTACTCGGCTGGTCCAGCAGTCACTAATTGTACAAACTGAGCAAAACGAGCTGGACTTGCAAGCTCTTCACCAGTGGACCAGGTGTACTGCTGACCATTCACAAAAATAGCCGGCGTTCCAGTAACCATGAGATCAGTGCCTGGGATTGGCTCAGACAGGGCTCTTTCTGTTGCATCCTTTATAAACGAGCCAAACATCTTGGAGTTGATACAACTGCTTACAGGCTCAATGTTGGTTACGCCAACTTCCTGGGCAAATGCAATCAGGTCCGAGTTCTCGGGACCAGCGGCTCCTTCAGTTGGCTGAGATTGGAACAACCTGGTGTTGTATTCAAAGAAGTTGTCCGGGGAATAGTCCGCCACACACATCGAGGCATTAGCTGCTCGCGAAGAGAACGCGTTTGGGGACCCTCGGCCATCAAGGAACGAAAGTGGGTGAAGCTCTAAAGTAGCCGCGCCAGAGTCGACCCAGTTCTTCAACTGCTCGGAGTTTGGCAACTCGAAGATTGCACAAATCGGGCACTGGTAATCAACGTAAACCAGAATTTCCACTGGGTTCGGCTGGGTCTCTGGTGGCGAGAATTCTGGGGTGTAGACCTGCAATCCACTTCCAACCTTTACCCCGTCGTTGAAGCTTGCGTTCACCGGAACCGCTTGAGACTGGGTGCTGGCGGAAAACACCGCAAAAGCGATCGCTCCTGAAGCCACGAGTACAGAGGTCACGATACCGATCTGGATAAGAATGCGATTGCGCTTATCGCCTTTTTTCTGCTGGTCTCGCATGGCTCTAGCCTTTTCACGAGCGGCTTCACGTTGTTCTGATCTGGTAGGTCTTGGGCTGTTTGAGGTCATTTTGGTAGTTTACAGGACGATTCTTGGCTCTGCGGGTTAGGGCTGCCTTGGATTCTGGTGGGATACTTGAAGTATCCATCGGAGCCTTCCGATGGTGAATTCACAAAGGATCGTCCGGCACGTACCTGCCGGTGAAGGAGTATCACCATGGCAACAGTTAAATTCGATAAAGCCAGCAGAACATATCCTGGCGGCACCGCAGCAGCAGTTGACTCTATAGAACTAGATATCGCCGATGGCGAGTTCTTAGTTCTAGTTGGTCCTTCCGGTTGCGGTAAGTCAACAACTCTTCGCATGCTTGCAGGGCTCGAAGAAGTTAACGGCGGGAAGATCTATATCGGTGACCGTGACGTCACAAACATCCCACCAAAAGATCGCGACATTGCGATGGTTTTCCAAAACTATGCTCTCTACCCACATATGACCGTGGCCGAGAACATGGGTTTCGCTCTGAAAATTGCGGGCGTTGCCAAAGAAGAAAGAGCAGCGAGAGTTCTTGACGCTGCCAAGCTTTTGGATCTTGAGCCTTACCTAAACAGAAAGCCAAAGGCTCTCTCCGGTGGTCAGCGCCAGCGCGTTGCGATGGGACGAGCAATCGTTCGTAAGCCTCAGGTGTTCCTGATGGACGAGCCGCTATCTAACTTGGACGCAAAGCTTCGAGTTCAGACCAGAACTCAGATTGCATCACTTCAGCGTCGTCTAGGAGTCACAACTGTTTACGTGACCCACGACCAGGTTGAGGCCATGACTATGGGTGACCGTGTTGCCGTTTTGAAAGACGGTGTGTTGCAGCAAGTTGCGACCCCTCGTGAGCTTTACGAGGCTCCGAAGAACGTCTTTGTTGCTGGCTTCATCGGCTCACCGGCCATGAACCTGCTTGAGGCCGACATCGTTGATGGTGGCGTGAAGTTTGGAAACACTGTGGTCTCAATTCCTAGCAACATCCTTTCCAAGACCCAGGCCAAGAGGGTAACTCTTGGCATCAGACCAGAAAACATCGATGTTTCAAAGACCAAGGGAATCTCCGTGGAGATTGACGTGGTCGAGGAACTTGGATCTGATGGTTACCTTTACGGTCGAGCCAAGCTCGATAGCGGAGAAATCGAGCTAGTAGCTCGCGTTGATGGACGCGACCACCCGCACAAGGGCGAGACCGTTTTCCTAAACCCAGAAGGTGGCATTATGCACATCTTCGACGTGGAAACAGGAGAGCGTCTTAACTAGCGCAACATGACCCAAGCACTTGATATAACGGCTGCCACGGTCGATCCGGCTCTATTGGATCTTCCGTGGCATTTGCCGTTGGAGAACTGGCCCGAAGAAAACATTGCTTCTTTACCCAAGGGTCTTTCAAGGCATACCGTTCGCTTTGCTCACCTGAGTGGCCACGTCATTGCAATCAAGGAAACTCTTCCAGATCTCGCCAAGCGCGAATACGAAATGCTCAAAGATCTTCAAAAACTAGACATCCCTTGCGTTGAACCATTTGCAAATATCAAAAACCGAAGTGACAATGATGGCAACGAATTGCCAGCTGTTTTGATTACTCGGCACCTTAAGTTTTCACTTCCCTATCGTGCGATGTGGTCGCAGGGGCTTCGCGCAGAAACAGCAACCAGATTGGTTGATGCACTTGCCGTGCTACTAGTGCGCTTGCACTTAGCAGGATTTTTCTGGGGAGACGTCTCTTTGTCAAACACACTCTTCCGTCGTGATGCTGGTGCATTTGCCGCCTACCTAGTAGACGCGGAAACAGGTCAGCTTTATGAATCGGGACTATCCAATGGCCAACGTGAGAACGATCTAGAGATTGCGAGAGTGAATATCGCCGGTGAGCTCATGGACTTGGTTGCTAGCGGTAGAGCAGGTGAAGGAGTAGACCCAAATGCCACCAGCGAAAGAATCGTAAACAAGTATCGGGAGCTTTGGAAAGAGCTAACTGCCGCTGAGGTTATTGACATGGATGAGCGTTGGAGAATCAACCAGCGGGTGGATAGGCTCAACGACTTAGGTTTCGATATTGAGGAGTTAATGATCAAAGCTGACGAGACTGGAAACAGCCTCAAGATTCAACCCAAGGTAGTGGACGCGGGTCATCACACCCGAAGACTAATTCGACTGACCGGTTTGGATGTTCATGAGAACCAATCCCGTAAATTACTTAATGACTTAGATGCCTTCAGGGTCAAAATTGATCCCGAAGGGGACGAGGAAGTGCTAGCCCACCGTTGGCTGAGCGAGGTCTTTGAGCCCGTAATCAAGGCCATCCCCCGCGAATACTCTGGCCGTCTAGAACCAGCCGAGGTTTTCCACCAGGTGCTACTTCACCGCTGGGACCTAGCGGAGAAGCTAGAGAGAAAAGTGCCTCTGGAAGAGGCAGTTAATTCTTATGTAGTGAACGTCTTGGCTTATAGAAGAGACGAGGAGGCGCTAATTGCTCCTGTTACTGAGGCAATTACTCTGCCTACCGCAATCCCCTCAGGAAACATCGAGGTGGATGAGGAAGAGGAAGGCGACTGGCGAGATAAGGTCTAGAGCTTAGGTCTGGATTTAGAAATCTCGTAAAGCGCAACCGAAGCGGCGATACCGGCATTCAAAGACTCGGTTTCTTTGGCAATCGGAATGGACAAAACTGCGTCGCAGTTTTCCTGCACCAATCTAGATAAGCCTTTACCTTCGGAACCGACAACCAAAACCAGTGGCTCGTTAGATAGGTTGAATTTCGGTAGCGACATATCTCCCCCACCATCCAAACCAACAACAAATAGTTTTCTTTTCTTGAATTCCTTTAGGGTTGCGTTCAGGTTCGCTGCAAGAGCAACTGGCACTCTTGCCGCCGCACCTGCTGAAGTTTTCCAAGCCGAAGCGGTCACACCAGTTGATCTGCGCTGCGGCAAGATAACTCCGTGGCCACCAAACGCTGCCACTGAACGAATAATCGCACCGAGGTTTCTAGGATCCGTGATTCCATCGAGAGCAACAAACAACGGTGTCGCACCGCGCGATAAAACTTTGTCTAGTAGTTCCATGGGGTGGGCGTAGTTGTATGGAGGAACTTGAAGCGCAACTCCCTGGTGCACAGAATCGAAACCAGTCAGCCGATCAATTTCTGGGCGGGTTACCTCGCTGATTGGGATCTTTCGCAAATTCGCCAATGTGATAGCTTCTTTGACCCTGTCATCCATCTCAATTCGAGAGGCAAGATACAAAGTCGATGCTGGCACTTTGGCGCGCAGGGCTTCGAGAACTGAGTTTCTTCCAGACAGAACCTCGAAGCTCTCGGTCGCCTTGGTGATTCGCTTTCCCTTACGGGCAGCAGCTCCTGCCACACCCGCAGTTTTTGGACCGGATGCTACAAACTCGCCCTTGCGACCTACTCGAACTCCAGCAGCCTTTTTCTTATCGGCAGACTTTTTGGCGCGGAAGGCTTTGTGACCCTTGCGATCTTCGGCTTTGGGGGTTGGACCCTTGCCTTCGAGTCTTTTGCGACCATGGCCGCCAGTTCCAACGCTTGGGCCTTTTTTGCCTCTAGCCGATCCCGGTCTTGCAGCTTTACTAGGCACCTAGGCTCCAATTGGTTGAGCCAGCTTCATCCTCGAGGGTGATTCCAGCGATCTTCAGCTGATCGCGGATGCGATCAGAAGTTTCGAAATCTTTGTTATCTCTTGCTGTTTTTCTTTGCTCGATCATGTTCTGCACTAGCTTGTCTAGAGCTGCAAGTGCTTCATCAGCTGATCCCTTAGTTTGCCAAATGGCATCCAGCGGATTTATGTTCAGCACGTTCACTATACCCAGCACTGCAAAGTATGCCTCTGCTGCTTCATCCATGTTTTCGGAGTCCAGGGCTGTGTTTCCTGCCCTAACACTTTCATGCAGCACAGCAAGTGCTGACGGCATATTTAGATCATCATTCATGGCATCAATAAATTTCTTAGGTAGCGAGCTAGCTACCGAAGCGGAGCCCTCGAGTGCTTTGCTCTCAGTTAGTTTGCGGCCGGCACGTTGTAAGAAAGAAGCAATTCTTTCGATTGCAGCTTCGGCTTCTTGAATAACTCCTTCGTTATAGTCCAAAACAGATCGATAGTGCGCAGAACCTAGGTAGTAACGAAGAGCTAAAGCATTTGCATCGGTTAGAACATCGCTTACCAAAATCGAGTTGCCAGCGGATTTACTCATCTTTGCGCCAGCGACATTTACGAGGCCATTGTGGAGCCAGTAGTTCGCGAACTCGTGCCCTGCAGCGATAGATTGGGCAAGTTCATTTTCGTGGTGAGGGAAACGAAGATCCAGTCCGCCGCCGTGAATATCAAATGCCGTCCCAAGGTATTTCACACTCATTGCGGAGCATTCGATGTGCCAGCCAGGTCTGCCTCTTCCAAAAGGTGAATCCCAGGAGGCATCCAAAGGTTCAGAGTCTTTGTGGGCTTTCCAAAGCGCAAAATCCCTAGGGTCTTTCTTGCCCCTGGAATCAGCTTCAGAGTCGGCAATCAGGTCATCTTTGGCTTGATTCGTAAGCTCGCCGTAGCTTTTCCAGCTGCTGGCGCTAAAGAATACATCAGCTGAGTTTTCCACCTGGTAAGCGTGACCCTTGGCAATCAAAAGCTCAATTAGCTCAATCATTTCCATGATGTTGCCAGTTGCCCTTGGTTCATAGGTAGGGGTAGCGATGTTTATCTTTCGATAGGCGCTAGCAAACGCTTGTTCGCATTCAAAAGCTAGACCCCACCAGGATCTACCTTCGGCTTTGGCGTTATCCAAAACCTTGTCATCAATATCTGTGACGTTTCGAATAAGCGTGACGTCGTTGCCAAGAGTTTGGAACCAGCGAACTAGCTGATCGTAAACAAGTGCTGAACGAAGGTGACCTAGATGAGGCATCGACTGTACCGTTGGTCCGCATAAGTAGATTCCTACTTTGCCCTTTTCTAAAGGCACGAAGTCCTTTAGAGACTGGGTCTTGGAATCAAAGAGCTTCAGGTTCACGAGCCCAAGCCTACCTTTCGCACCAAACTGGTTGCTACAGCCGCCAACCCCTCGTCACTTCCTAAAAATCCCATTCCATCGGTGGTGGTAGCTGAAACACTTACCGGAGCGCCGATTATTGCCCCAAGGTGGGTTTCAACTTCCAACCTTCTAGGTGCAAGCTTTGGTCTGTTTCCAATCAACTGCACTGAGACATTAACTGGTTCAAAGCTTTGCTTCTTGAGTAGTTCCAAGGTGGCCTTTAGAAATACTTCTCCTGAAGCTCCCGAGTACTCAGGTCGGTCCACTCCAAAATTTGAGCCGATGTCTCCAAGGTTTGCAGCCGACAGCAAAGAGTCGACAATCGCATGAGAAATGACATCGCCATCGCTGTGGCCTTCAAGAGCTAGCTCCCCTGGCCACTCCAACCCTCCAAGATAGAGAGTCTTTGTCTTGTCATCGCTGTAGCGGTGAGCATCTGAACCAA
The DNA here is from genome assembly GCA_044338175.1 of Rhodoluna sp. Classification (GTDB taxonomy): domain Bacteria; phylum Actinomycetota; class Actinomycetes; order Actinomycetales; family Microbacteriaceae; genus Rhodoluna. The sequence continues at coordinate 606 of JBIIME010000044.1, read as the reverse complement.
TTCCGGTTCTGGCGTGAGCTAGCAAGTACGTTTGCGCTCTCTCGAAATCCTCGGCGGTGGTTATCTTCATGGCTTGCTCTTCGCCTGGGATCATCATGACAGTGCCACCAATTGATTGAATTAGTGCGGCGTCATCAGTGAACTCTTGCGTGGCACCCACGTGGGCCGCTACTAAAACACTGGCTGGGAACCCCTGCGGGGTCTGGGCACGAACCAGATCTGATCGCTCAATTGTTTCTTGGATTGCATCGCCTTTGTACCTCTTTATGGTGTCCGCAACGTGCAGTGCTGGAATAACGCCAATCTGGTTTTCAAAGACTGCCTGCGCTACCCGATTAAACAAATCGCTAGAAGCTAGCGACCTTGCAGAATCATGAACCAAAACAATATCGATGCCACCTGCTATTACCGCCAAAGACTCAGAAACTGATTGTTGTCTGGTGGCGCCGCCAACGACCACCCGAATATCTACACCCTGATTAGAAAGCTGTTTTTCAAATTCCAGAGTCTGGCTTAGGTGAGATTCTGGAACAGCGATGATTAACTGCTTGAGGTTGTCGGTTGCGAGCGCCCGAAAAACGCTGTGTTCTAGAAGTGATTTTCCGG
>JBIIME010000043.1:0-9336 GCA_044338175.1 Rhodoluna sp. | reverse complement strand
CGTGGGTCGGTTTTTCCAGCCATTTATTTCTCCTAGTTTCTAATCTTTAAAAAGGTGTGTCGTCAGATGCTGGTGCACCTGGGTTAGCCCAGCCGTCATCGGCCTTGGCAGCTGCCGGAGCAGCTGGGGTGTTTGCCCATGGGTCTGATTGAACCTGTGCGGCTCCACCAGCTGATCCACCCTCGCGAGCGCGACGGGTAACAGCTGCTGTTGCATAACGAAGTGATGGACCGATTTCTTCAATGTCCACCTCTAGTGATGCACGAGATTCTCCCTGAGCACTCTGGTACGCAGAAGGTGCCTTCAGGCGTCCAGAAACAACAACTCGAGAACCCTTGGTTAGGCTCTGAGCTACGTTTTCTGCAAGCTCACGCCATGCGGTGCAACGCACCCAAACGGTTTCGCCATCTTCCCAGGTGTTGGTAGTGCGGTTCATAACTCTTGGAGTTGAACCAACTCGCACGCTGCAAACAGCGATGCCTCCTTGGGTGTAACGAAGTTCTGGGTCGTCAGCTAAGTTGCCAACTACTGTGATGTTTACTTCTCCGGCCATGATTACTCAACCACCGCTGCTACTTCAGCCACAGCTTCTTCCTTTTTGTATGAAGGCTTGCTGTCTGAACGAGAATCTGAACGGCCCTCTGAACGAGAGTCAGATCTTGAATCTGAGTCACCCTTCTTGGCGTATGGCTTACGAGCCGGACGCTCTGGAGAGTACTCAATAGGTGTGATGGTGAACTGAACGTCTTCTGCGCGCAATACCTTGGTGCGCATTACGGCTTCAGAAATGTTTAGCTGACGGTCGAGCTCAATAACGGCTTCAGAAGGTGCGGTCATGTTGATGACGGCGTAGATACCTTCGGTCTGCTTCTTGATTTCGTAAGCCAGGCGGCGTCTTCCCCAAATGGAGAGAGTGTCGATTGTTCCCTTGGCGTCAGTGATGACCTTGAGGAACTTCTGGATTGATGGTTCAACGGTCTTTTCCTCAACTGTTGGGTCGAGAATTACCATTACTTCATACTGATGCATAGCTAACCCACCTCCTTTGGACTAGAGCGGCCATGGACGTTCCATGACAGGAGGGTATGTGGCATCTGTTTTCTTGATTTCGTTTCTTTACTTCAGAGTCGAAATCTAGGCAACTTCAAGAGTCTAGCCCTTGGAGTGCCACTCCAGCAAGGCCTTCTTGGCAGCCTCTGGACCCAGTGGACCATTCTCGATTCGAAGCTCCAAAAGGTACTTATAGGCCTTACCCACCTTAGGCCCTGGCTTCAGATTCAAAATCTCCATTATTTCCTCGCCGGTTAGATCAGGTCTCATGGCGTTGAGCTCTTCTTGCTCCATGACAACTGCGATTCTCTTTTCTAGATCGTCGTAGGCGTGAGACAGCTGGTCAGCTTTTCGCTTATTTCTTGTAGTTACATCAGAACGAGTAAGTATGTGAAGTCGAACCAACTGCTCACCAGCATCTCGAACGTACCTTCTTATAGCAGCATCGGTCCAGGCTTGGTCGCTGTAACCAAAAAATCGCAAGTGAAGCTCGACAAGCTTGGAAACCGCTTTTGTTGTGTCGTTATCGAACCGGAGCGCCTTCATTCTTTTTGTCGCAAGCTTTGCTCCCACCACATCGTGGTGGTAGAAGCTAACTGCCCCACCTGGCTCGAGTTTTCTAGTGGCCGGCTTTCCAATATCGTGAAGTAGGGCGGCAAATCGCAAGACGAAATCTGGTTCTAAGTTGTAATCCTTTTCGTAGTCGATTGCTTGCTCGACAACGGTCAGGGTGTGTTGGTAGACATCTTTGTGGTGATGATGCTCGTCGGTTTCTAGCTTTAGGGCAGGAAGCTCAGGTAGAACTATTTCTGCAAGCCCTGAATCAACTAACACCTCAAGACCCAATCTTGGGTTTGCTCCAAGCATTAGTTTTTGTAATTCAACTTGAATTCTCTCGGCCGAGACAATCTCAAGTCTCTGTCGCATTGACCTCATGGCCTGGAAAGTTGCTGGTTCAATTTCAAACCCGAGCTGAGATGCGAATCTTGCTCCACGAAGCATTCGCAAAGGATCGTCTCCAAAAGAGTCTTCTGGCTTACCTGGGGTTTTGAGAACCTTGTCGCCCAGATCACGCAAGCCTCCAAAAGGATCAACAAACTCCCTGGCGGGAAGAGTTAGGGCCATTGAGTTCACGGTAAAGTCACGGCGTTGCAGATCGTGCTTCAAATCTGTTCCGAACTTTACCTCTGGTTTTCTTGAGTAAGCATCGTACTTATCGGTTCGATAAGTTGTAATTTCAATTTGATCATCACCAATTCGGCACCCAATAGTTCCAAATTCTTTTCCAATTTCCCAATGGGTGTCTACTTGACCCTTGATAACTTGAAGAATTTGTTCAGGAGTCGCGTTTGTGGTGAGATCAATATCTGGCGCGACTCGACCAAGAATTGCATCTCTAACCGGACCTCCGACGAGTGCTAGTTCATAACCTGCGTTGTGAAACATCGCCCCAAGCAAATCAAGAAGCGGTGTTTTTGTAACGCGCTCAAGGTTTTTCATGGCGTCGGATGAATGCATATGTTCAACCTTGCCACAACGAATAGGCGGTTTCTATCAGGCAAAATGGGCGCATTTAGTGTTGAGGTTAGGCTTAATAACATGACCCGCGAAAAGCCATCTCCTGTTGTCGAAATCTCGGCTGGTGGTTTTGTGGTTTCTAAAACTGATTCGACTCTGGTGGCACTTATGGCGAGGTTTAATCGGGGTGGAAAACTTGAGTGGTGTATTCCAAAGGGGCATTTAGAGCCCAACGAAACCAAGGAGCAGGCAGCACTCAGAGAGGTTTTTGAAGAAACTGGCTTAGGGGCTGAGATTACAGATTATTTGGGGGATGTTAGCTACACCTTTAATCAAAAAGGTAAGGCGGTGTCCAAAACTGTTCATGTGTACTTAATGAATCAAGTGGCCGGAGAGCTAACCATGGAGCACGACCCAAATCATGAGGCAAGTGAACTAGCCTGGGTAAAATTGAGCGAGCTAATAGAAAGGCTCTCTCACGTAAGTGAAAAAAGAATTGCCCAAGTAGCACTAGAACTTATCGAGGCTCGAAGTTGAAGAAAATAACAATTGTCTTGATTGTTGCAATTGCCGCCTCCATGGGGATGGCGGCAATGCCTGCTTTCCCAGCAGAACGAACCGAGACTCCTCGTGCTGGTGTTTCGATTGAGAGCGGATCAAATATCACCTTGGTTGCCAGACAATCAAGTTTTCCAGTGGTGGTGAGTAACAGTCTGAACAGCGAAGCTAGAGTGATTGTGCACCTGGTGTCTACTAGCCCAAAACTTTCTGTTGAGGAAAATACAGTTTGGCTAGTTATGCAACCGGGTACTACCGTCAACGCCCAGTTTCCAGTTTCTGCAATCGGTAGTGGCGATGTTGTGATGGTTGCCTGGTTGACTTCGATTAGCGGGGCCGAGATTGGACCAAAAATGCAGATCAAACTGACAGTTAGTCCTGACATCGAAACTTGGACAATAGTTTTGTTTTTAGGTCTTGTGGCGGTTCTAGTAGTCCTTGGTTTCATTCGAACATCGCGTAAATCGAAATCTAACTAGGGAAAACTTATGAGTGTTGCTAAATCTTCTTTGTTGATGGCCGGTGGAACCATCACCTCAAGAGTCCTAGGATTTTTTAGAACTATAGTTTTGGCCTTAACAATTGGTGTAACCACCGACGCAGCCGATGCATTTGGTGTTGCAAACCAACTCCCCAATAACGTCTACGCGATTATCGCAGGTGGTGTTTTATCTGCGGTTTTGGTTCCGCAGATAGTAAAGGCGCGATCTCACAAGGACGGTGGGCTTGGGTATATCGACCGGCTGCTGACTTTGGCAATAGTTGTTTTTGCGACAGTCACCGTAATTGCTACCCTCGCGGCGCCTTTTCTTATTTCTATTTATACAACTGGTTGGTCACCGGCTCAGTTGGCACTTGCCACCGCTTTTGCTTACTGGTGTATTCCACAGCTTTTCTTTTACGGTCTCTATGCGATGCTCGGGGAAGTCTTGAATGCGCGAAGCGCATTTGGTCCCTACATGTGGGCTCCGGTTCTAAATAACGTCGTAGGGCTAATTGGTTTGATTGGCTTCTATGTAATTTTTGGAGCAGACCCAGTTGGGGCCAGATCTGTTGAGAGTTGGGGGCCAGACCAAATTGCTCTGCTTGGTGGCTCAACAACCTTAGGGGTTGCATCGCAAGCGCTAATTTTGTTTTTGTCTTGGAAGAGAATCGGAATCAATTTCCAGATGAACTTTTCATGGCGAGGAGTTGGACTTCGTCCGGCTATGAAGGCAGCCACATGGACTATTGGAATGGTTTTGGTTTCCCAGATTGGTGGTTTGGTTCAGACCTTCGTAGCCTCTCGCGCAGTAGCAGATAGATCCGAGGATCTAGCTATTGCTTCAATTGCAGCCATGCTGATTGCTTGGTTGCTTTTTATGCTTCCTCACTCCGTGGTAACGGTTTCGATAGCTACGGCTTACTTCACCAAAATGAGCGAGCATGTTCACGATAAAAGAATCGATCTTATGAAGATTGACCTTCGCGCAGCTCTTCGAGTAGTTGTTTTGGTGAATGTGTTTTCTTCAATCGCGCTTATCTTGCTTAGTTACCCAGTTGCCAGGGTGTTTGTCGGTGAGTATCCATCGACAGTTGCCCTCGGTAACGTGTTGTTTACAACCATGTTTGGTTTGGTTCCTTTTGGTTTAGTGTTCATGTTTCAAAAAGCATTTTTTGCCCTTGAAGACACCAGAACACCATTTATTTTCACAACAATTCAAATAGCTATTCACATCGCTGGGTCAATCACTTTGTTTTTCACCATGACATCTGAGTTTCTTGTGATGTCCCTTGCTGGGCTCACCAGCGTAACTGTTTCGATTCAGGCGTTAGTTGCTTACTTGTTCCTGCGATCGCGGGTTGGGCGCATCGGGGCGCCGCCAAAGGGAGAGGGCCTGACCCTGAGAGTTTTAGCTGCTGGTTTAGCGGCCGCGCTGATTGGCTATGGATTGATAGTGACCCTAGGTGGAACCGGTGAGGGTAGTTTGGCACTTGGTTCGATATTTGGAGCGGTCACGGTTATCTTTGCCACGGGATCAGCAATGCTTCTAACCTATGTTCTGGTTTTAAGGATTCTTGGTGTTCCAGAGATAGTTACTGCCCTTAGGGGAATTCGCGGAATACTGCGTCGCTAAACTTAGTTCTTGTTGAGTGGCGGCTAGTGATGTCTCACTAAGAAAGAAGAAGATGCGCGAAGTAATCATTATTGGCTCTGGCCCCGCTGGATACACCGCGGGAATATATGCCGCTAGAGCAGGCCTAAAGCCTCTTCTTATCGCTTCCAGCGTTGAAGCTGGTGGTGAGCTTATGAAAACCACCGATGTTGAAAACTTTCCTGGATTCCCAGATGGCCTAATGGGTCCAGATCTAATGATGAAGTTCCAGGCTCAGGCTGAGCGTTTTGGAACCGAGATCTTGATGCAAGACGTGGTCGAAGTTGATCTCAAAGCAAACCCAAAGATCGTCAAGATTGGCACCGGTGAAACCTTTGAAGCCAAGACAGTTATTTTGGCAACCGGCGCTGCCTACCGCGAACTTGGTTTGCCCAAAGAAAAAGAGTTGTCTGGCCACGGTGTGAGTTGGTGCGCTACCTGTGATGGTTTCTTCTTTAGGGACAAAACCATCGCAGTTATTGGTGGAGGAGATTCCGCTATGGAAGAAGCTAACTTTCTAACCCGCTTTGCTTCCAAGGTTTATGTCATTCACCGCAGAAACGAGCTCAAGGCTTCCAAGATTATGCAGGACCGCGCCAAAGCCAACCCCAAGATTGAGTTCATCTGGAATTCAGGTGTTGAGGAGCTCTTGGGTGAAGGCAAACTAACCGGGGTGAAACTAAAGGACACCGTCACTGGAGCTGAGTCCCGGATGGACCTAGATGGGCTTTTTATTGCTATTGGAAATGACCCGAGAGTCTGGCTAGTTGAGAACCAGCTGGAGCTAACCGAAGAAAAGTTCATCAAGGTGGACGGCCGAAGCTCCAAGACCTCTTTGCCTGGGGTTTTTGCCTGTGGCGATGTGATTGACCCGACTTACCGCCAGGCAATCACAGCAGCAGGGTCTGGTTGTGTTGCAGCGTTAGACGCTGAGCATTTCCTCACAGATAACTCATAGGCCCGCAGTAGATTTAGTACAGATCGATTATTTAGGAGAAATCATGGCACCCAAGAACGTAACCACCGCTTCATTTCAGGCGGATGTGCTGTCAAACCCGAAGCCTGTAATGGTGGACTTTTGGGCCGAGTGGTGTGGCCCATGTCGCATGGTTTCACCAATCCTTGACGAGATCGCGGCTGAGTACTCAGACAAGATTGAAATCGTAAAAGTAAACGTCGATGAAGAGCCACAGCTAGCCATGCAGTACGGAGTAACTGGCATTCCCCTAATGGGAATCTTCCAAGGTGGGCAGATGGTTAAGCAAATGGTTGGGGCAAAGCCGAAGCAGGCTATCGTTGCTGACCTTGCAGAGTTCCTAGCCTAAAAGCGATTCGCTTTTTTAGTTAGCTTCCTTTTTTCTTGTAACCAATCTCATCTAAGATTCGGTTCAAATCCGCGACCGTTGCGAAGTCGATAATCAGCTGACCCTTCTTTCGGCCAAGAGCAATCTTCACCTTGGTGTTAAGTTGGTCGCCAAGTCCCTCTGCAATTTCTTTTAAAAGATCCTGGCGGGTTCCTTGAATGATTTTTGGCTTTTTGTTTTCTGGCTTATCGATGCCGACGATTTCTTCTAAGGATCTAACCGAGAGTCCCTCGTTGATTGTTTTGTTTGCGAAGTATTCCATTCTGGATGCATCTGCTGCACCAAGAATTGCTCTGGCGTGACCGGCAGATAAGACGCCGGATGCGACCTGTCTTTGAACACTTGCCGGTAGCTTGAGTAACCGCAAAGTGTTGGTGATTTGTGGGCGTGATCTTCCAATGCGCTCTGCAAGCTGTTCTTGAGTGATTCCAAAATCTTCCAACAGTTGGGAATAGGCGCTTGCTTCTTCTAGTGGGTTTAGATCACTGCGGTGAAGGTTTTCCAACAGAGCATCGCGCAGCATGTTCTCGTCTGCTGTTTCACGAATAACTGCGGGAATCTTTGTGAGCCCTGCTTCTTTGGATGCGCGGAGTCTTCGCTCCCCCATGATCAATTCATATTTGCCTTCAGATTTTTCTCTAACGACAATCGGTTGCAAAACACCTAGCTCGCGAATGGAATGAACAAGTTCCGAAAAAGCTTCTGGTTCAAAAACAGATCTTGGTTGCTTTGGGTTAGGAACAATTGCTTGAACGTCTAGGTGGCCAAAGCGCGCACCAGGAACTGCAACAAGGTTCGATTCTTTTGTTCCACCGGCCGGAAAAAATATATCCACTGGGCGTTCAGTTGATTTATCTGAAGTTGGAATCAATGAACCGATGCCTCTTCCGAGACCGCCTTTTTTCTCAGCCACGCGCTGCTCCTCTGTTCGCAATTTCGATTGCTGCTTCCAGATATGCAATTGCACCTGGTGATGTTCGGTCGTAAGAAATTACTGTTCGTCCATAACTTGGTGCTTCAGAAACTCGAACGGATCTTGGAATGATGGTCGACAAAACTTGATTTGGAAAATGAAGTTTTACTTCATCAGCAACTTGCGAAGCAAGTTTTGTTCTTGAGTCATACATCGTCAACAAGATTGTCGAAAGTTCAAGGGAAGGGTTAAGGTGCTTCTTGATCATCTCAATGCTCTTGATGAGTTGGCTAAGTCCTTCGAGTGCGTAGTACTCACACTGAATCGGAATCAAAACTTCTTTAGCCGCGACGAATGCGTTGACTGTTAAGAGTCCAAGGCTTGGTGGGCAGTCAATCAATACAAAATCTGGTGGTGTTGAGGTTGAGGAAATATACGTCTCGATTGCTGTGCGCAGGCGCTGCTCACGAGCAACCAGTGACACCAGTTCAATCTCAGCTCCTGCGAGGTGAATGGTGGCCGGTACGCAGGTTACTCCTGGGCTCTCGGTGCTGAGCTGAACCACCTGGGCCATAGGCACGTCGTCGATGAGAACTTCGTAGATGCTCTTGATGTCGGCGTGGTGATCGATGCCTAGGGCAGTTGAGGCATTGCCCTGTGGGTCTAGGTCCACAACCAGAACCTTCAAACCTTTAGAAGCAAGGGCTGAAGCTAAGTTAACTGTGGTGGTGGTTTTACCAACACCACCTTTTTGGTTGGAAATAGTGATGATTCTCGTAGTTAAAGGTTTATCCACAACCTTAGACCCAGCTTGCTCTAAACGTTGAGAGTTTTCCACAAGCTCTCGAGCCAGCGGTGTATCAGCTAAGTCGGTCAAATTTGTCGCCAAATCATCGGGATGTTTCACGTGAAACCTCCGAAATCTCTGACTTATCCACAAGCCATCCTGTGGGGTGTGGAGAACTCTCAAGTCGAGCGTTAGGGTAGCCCAAACCCTTGACAACAGTGGCTTTAGTGACTGCTGTAGCTTCTGAAGGCTGTTCTGACATTTATTTCTCCACTGAAGAATCTAGCGTAGTTTTAACTACCGATGTGGGCTCAGCAAGAAACTTTTCGCCACAAACCTGAATCTCGAATGAAGCAATCCCGAGCTTCTTTTGAAGCCTCTTTGCAACCTCGATTTCCTCAATGGCTTTTGATCCCTTCAACGCGACCAACGACCCCCCTGGTTTCATAAGAGGAACACAGAGTCGAAGAAGTTTATCCAAAGCTGCAACCGCTCTTGCGGTCACTACTTCAAACTTCTGATCCGTAACTTCCTCAGCTCGAGCTCTTCTGACCTGGACGTTTTTGAGCCCCAGCTCCTCGATTACCTCGAGCAGCCAGTTGCACCTTCGCTCCATAGGTTCAATAAGGACAAAATTGGCCTCTGGCTGAGCTAGGGCCATTGGTATTCCGGGGAGCCCGGCACCTGATCCCACATCCGCCACACTGTCCCCTGGTTTGACCGTTTCAGCCACCACAGCCGAATTGAGGATGTGACGCGACCAAAGCTTGTCTAGTTCCCTTGGGCCAAGAAGGCCTAGGTCGTCGCTGTCGTTGGCGAGCTTCTGCGCAAATGCTCTTGCTTTGTCGATTTGGGGGCCAAAGATTGCCTTGGCTGATTCTGGCTCAGCCTCGAATTGTTTCACGTGAAACTATGCAGGCTTGGAGATTACGATGTGACGGTCGCGGCCTTCACCCTCGGACTCTGAGCCCAAACCAGCTTCGCCAATTAGATCGTGCGCTAGTTTTCTCT
>JBIIME010000010.1:0-29504 GCA_044338175.1 Rhodoluna sp. | reverse complement strand
CGGCTCGTGCTCGACGCAGGTCTCCGTGCGGGCCATCTTGCAAGTTCTGATCGGCAGTGTAGGCATGTATGGTCGTCATCAGGCCATTCACGATTCCAAACTCATCATTAAAAACTTTTGCAAGTGGTGCCAGGCAGTTAGTAGTGCAAGACGCGTTCGAGATGATGTGATGTTTCGCTGGATCGTAGAGATGCTCGTTTACACCGATAACGAAGGTGGCATCCTCACCGGTAGCGGGCGCCGAAATCAGAACTTTCTTTGCTCCAGCCTCTATATGCTTGACCGCGTCCTTAGCATCGGTGAAGCGTCCGGTTGATTCGATAACGATGTCAACACCGAGATCTCCCCAACCCAGATTTGAGGGGTCCTTTTCGGCCAAAACCTTGATCTTGTAATCCCCGACCAGAATGTGCTGGCCCTCGACACGAACATCTTGATTGAGTCGACCGGTGACTGAGTCGTATTTCAGCAGATGGGCTAGCGCTTTTGGATCAGAGAGGTCGTTTACGGCGACGATCTCAAGATCAGTGCCCTTTGCTAGTTCTGCGCGTAGGTAGTTGCGGCCAATTCTTCCAAAACCATTTATGCCAACTTTTGTACTCAAGGTGTTCCATTTCGCTTGGCGCCAGAGGCGCGGTTGTCAGATGAAATCCACGCAGCCCCGGGTGGAAATATCAGACTAGCAGTAAGCCCTTTGTTTGGCCGCGAGCTGCCTCAAAACGAGCTTGAACATCAGGCCAGGATACGATCTTCCAGAATGCACTAACGTAGTCGGCCTTCACGTTCTGGTAATCGAGGTAGAAGGCGTGCTCCCACATATCCAACATCAGAAGTGGAATGGTGGCAGGAGCCAGGTTTCCCTGGTGGTCATAGAGCTGCTCAATAATAAGTTTCGATCCAAGAATGTCCCAGGCAAGAATCGACCATCCAGAACCCTGGATGCCCAATGCAGATGCGGTGAAATGTGCTCTAAATCCGTCGTAACTTCCAAAGAACTCATCGATGGCAGCTGCCATCTCTCCAGTTGGCTTGTCTCCACCATCTGGGCTTAGGTTCTTCCAAAACACAGTGTGATTTACGTGACCTGCAAGGTTGAAAGCAAGGTCCTTCTGGAGCTTATTGACCCAAGTTAGGTCGTTCTTGTCTCTGGCCTCGGCCAGTAAATCAAGAGCGCTGTTTGCTCCATTGACGTATGCAAGATGATGCTTGTCGTGATGCAACTCCATGATGCGACCCGAAATGTTCGGCTCAAGAGCTCCGTAGTCGTATCCAAGATCTGGAAGTGTGTACTTACCCATTTGCCGTCCTATTCCTCGATGTGTCTATTATGCGATATCCCTGGCTGGCTAGTCGTTCTCAAGCTCTTCCGGCATAAAGACGTCCGTGCCTTCAATTCCAAGCTCCTCCGCCTTTTTGTCAGCCATAGACAGAAGTCTTCTGATTCTGCCTGCTACAGCGTCTTTCGTCATTGGTGGATTAGCCAATCGTCCTAGCTCATCAAGGCTTGCCTGCTTGTGTTTTAGGCGAAGCTCCCCTGCGTACTTTAGATGCTTAGGAATGTCCTCTCCAAGGATCTCGAGAGCTCGCCCAACTCTGGCACCCGCCGCAACAGCAGCTTGAGCAGATCGACGGAGGTTTGCGTCGTCGAAGTTAGCAAGGCGGTTAGCGGTGGCTCTAACCTCTCGACGAAGCCGGAGCTCTTCCCATTTTAGAAGCTGCCCATGGGCGCCCATCTGCGTCAACATTGCAGAAATTGCATCGCCGTCTCTGATGACAACCCGGAACATTCCTCTCACCTCACGAGGCTTTGCAATAATTCCCAGCCTTCTTGCCACTCCAACAAGCGCCATTGCAACCTCGTTACCAGGAGCGCCTACTTCAAGTGCAGCAGATCTTCCTGGATCAGTTAGTGAACCATGAGCCAAGAACGCTCCGCGCCAAACTGCTTGAGCCTCTCCAATTGATCCCGCTACCAGCGTTGCGGGTAGTCCCCTGGCTGGTCGACCTCGGCTATCTACCAGTCCTGTTTGTCTGGCGAGGGTATCACCCTGACCCAATACTCGAATCTGATACCGACTGGTCTTTCTTATACCACCAGCAGAGATCACCGAAAGCTCGCTTTCACAGCCAAACAGTTCCGATAAATCTTTTCTCACTCTTCTAGCAACTTGCGCGGAGTCAAGTTCAACTTCAATGACGACTTTGCCCGAAACGAGATGCAATCCGCCTGCAAGACGCAGAATTGTTGCTAGCTCGGCGGCCCGAATAGAGCTTTTCGTAATATCGATTCGAGCCAATTCGTCCTTGATGTCTGCCGTTAATGCCATTGACTACTCCTTGCCCAAGTCGCGGTGTCGCACCGAGACGGATATGTCTTTTTTTGTCTCTAAAGCTTTGCCAAGTTCGGTCGCGACAGCAACCGATCTGTGCTTGCCACCGGTGCATCCAATTGCAATTGTTGCGTAATGCTTGTTTTCACGATCGTAACCAGCCAAAACAGGAGCCAGAGACTTAACGTAGCTAGTTACAAACTCCATTGCTCCTTCTTGTGCTAGCACAAAATCGCTCACCTGCTGGTCTAGGCCGGTGTATGGGCGAAGTTCCTCGTTCCAAAATGGGTTTGGTATGAAGCGAACATCTGCGACATTGTCGGCGTCGGCCGGAATGCCGTATTTGAAGCCGAAGCTGACGATTGTTAGTAACAGTTTGCTAGTAGCTTCAAGAGAGAAGTGCTCTGCTGTTTTCGTGGAAAGCTGGTGAACATTCAAATCGGAGGTGTCGATGATTACATCGGCAGATTCACGAAGTGGTAGCAGCCTTCTTCTTTCCTCGGCGATACCATCGAGAATTGTTCCTGTTCCTTGAAGTGGATGGGGCCTGCGCACTGATTCGAATCTCTTCACCAGTGTCGCGTCATTAGCCTCGAGAAATGCAACTCGAACCCCTACGGTCTTACCCTCAAGTAGGGAGATGTTCTGCTCAAGTTCAGTGAAGAACTCTCCACCTCGAACATCGATTATCACTGCAAGCCTAGGAACCGGGGTTTTCGTGTTTGTGAAGAGATCGGTGATTGGTCCCAGCATGATCGGAGGCAGGTTATCAACTACATACCAACCAAGGTCCTCTAGGGCATTCCCCACGGTTGAACGCCCTGCGCCTGACATGCCCGTTACGACAAGCAGCTCGTGCCTCAGATTCTCGACCATTGCACCCTTTCAGGCCATAAGTCTAATGAAATTCCGACACGCCCGAGTGCGTTATTGATCCAGCTTTAGTCGCTCTAATACCTGCCCGGCAAGATCGCTGCCAATTCCGGCAACATCGGAAATCTCATCCAAGGTTGCGATCTTGAGACGCTTAGCGGACCCGAATCGATTCAAAAGGGCCATCACACGCTTCTCGCCGAGCCCAGGAATCTCCAATAGCGAGGACGAGATTGCATTGGATCGTTTACGTCGAGAGGCGGTTAGTGCGAACCTGTGGGACTCATCTCTTAGCCGCTGCAACAAAAATAGTTCCTCAGATGCCCTTGGCAGGATGATGGGGTCCTCGCTTCCGACCTGCCAAATCTCTTCAAGTCTTTTAGCTAGACCGCAGACCGCAAGCCCTGTCACTCCACTTTCCTCAACCGCCCTTGCTGCCGCATTGACCTGCCCAATCCCACCGTCAACAACAATCAAGGAAGGAGCGTAGCTGAACCTTCCCTCACCGACTGTCGCAGGGTCTTTGAGGTACTTAAGCCGTCTAGACAAGACCTGATAAATCGCGTCGGTATCATCCAAAGCCCTCTCGATGTTGAACTGTCGATAGTGAGCCTTTTTTGGAAGACCGTCTTCAAAAACCACCATAGATCCGACAATGTCGGTTCCGGACAGATGAGAAATGTCGTAACACTCAATGCGCAAAGGTGCGTCTGCTAGATCAAGTGCAACAGCTAACCGGTTAAGAGCTTCTGTTCGAGCCGCGAAATCAGAAACTCGTCTAGTTTTGTAAAGCGCTAGAGCGTGCTCAGCATTTTCAAGGGCGGTCTTGGCAAGTTCAGCCTTATCTCCCCTTTTTGGAACTCGCAAAGAAACCGCCGAGCCGCGTAGTGACAATAGAAACTGCTCGAGATCAATAGCGTCCTCAGGCAAGGAAGGAACGAGTACCTCTTTTGGTATTGATGGCGCTTCTACACCAGCTACTGGCGAGTAAGCAAACAGGATAATCTGTCGCACCAATTCGTCGAGGCTCTGATCGAGTTCTTTATCCATGGTCCACGCCCGCACACCCCGAATCCTGCCACCGCGGACAGAGAAGAGTGAGATCGTGGCAGCAAGTTCATCGTGCGCTATTCCAAACAGATCAGCATCCGTTAGGTCACTAAAGACGACGGAACTTTTCTCCAGAACAGTTTCTAGGGCCTCGATGTTATCTCGAAGTCTGGCTGCAAGTTCGAAATTCTCACTTTCTGATGCCTGAGTCATTTTTGCTCGCAGGATTTCTACCTGCTCAGGATCCATTCCGTTCATGAAGTTCACGAGCTCTTTTGCTAAATCGTGGTGCTCTGGATCGCCTATACGTGCGACGCAGGGCGCTGAACACTTGCCAATGTCCGCCAGTAAACATGGCCGGTTGCTTCTTTTAGCTGTAGCGAAGACCCCTGACGAGCACGATCTAATCGGAAATGCCTTCAAAAGAGTGTCTAGGGTTTGTCTTAGAGCCCAGGCTTGGGTGTAAGGACCAAAGTATTTAACCCCTTTTAGCTCGCGGTTACGGGTCACAAACACGCGTGGCACTTTGTCTGACATCGATACGGCTAAATACGGATAAGACTTGTCGTCCTTGAAGCGAATGTTAAATGGAGGATTGAACTCTTTAATCCAGGTGAATTCAAGCTGCAGGGCCTCGAACTCAGTTTTGACAATTGTCCAGTCAACATCGACAGCGCTTTGAACCATTCTGCGGGTTCTCTCATGAAGCGAATCAAGAGGAGCAAAGTAGCTCTGCAGCCGCGCTCTAAGGTTCTTTGCCTTACCAACGTAGAGAATTCTTCTCTTTTTGTCGTAGAAGCGATAGACACCTGGTCGCGTCGGTATCTCAGAAGTTTTTGGTCTAAACGAAAGCTCGTTGGCCATCTATTTCAAAACTTCTTTCAAGAATGTCCCGGTAAAGCTAACCTTGTTCTTAGCCACCTGCTCAGGTGTACCTTCAGCAACCAGTTCACCACCGCGGAATCCGCCCTCTGGGCCAAGATCTAGTAACCAGTCAGCTGATTTAATAACATCGAGGTTGTGCTCAATAACGATCACGGTATTGCCTTTATCTACGAGGGAGTTCAATACAATCAGAAGCTTCCTAACATCCTCGAAGTGCAGTCCAGTTGTTGGTTCGTCAAGCACATAAATTGTTCTGCCAGTAGACCTTCGTTGAAGTTCGGTTGCAAGCTTGACTCGTTGGGCCTCTCCCCCAGACAGGGTTGTTGCTGATTGGCCCAACCGCACATATCCGAGGCCAACGTCAACCAAGGTTGTGAGGTAACGCGAAATGGAATTGATGGCTTCAAAAAACACGGCGGCCTCGGCGATTGGCATCTCAAGGACCTCTGATATTGATTTTCCCTTGTACTTAACCTGCAGTGTTTCGCGGTTGTATCTTGCCCCCTGACAAACCTCGCACAGAACATAGACGTCCGGTAAAAAATTCATTTCAATGCGTATGGTTCCATCACCACTGCAGGCCTCGCATCGCCCTCCCTTAACATTGAACGAGAATCGACCTTGCTGGTAACCCCTGGCCTTGGACTCGGAGGTCTCGGTGAAGAGCTTTCTTATGTGATCAAATACGCCTGTGTAGGTAGCAGGGTTTGAGCGCGGGGTCCTACCTATTGGATTCTGATCAACATGAACCACTTTGTCTAACTGATTAACCCCAGTAATACGTGTGTGTTTTCCTGCAACAAGCTTTGCTCCATTGAGTGAGTTTGCAAGAACGTTATACAAGATGTCGTTTACAAGTGTTGATTTTCCAGATCCGCTAACACCGGTAACTGCAATAAACACCCCAAGTGGGAAAGTGACAGTCAAGTTTTTGAGGTTATTTGCCTTGGCCCCGACGACTGACAGTGTCCGCTTTGGATCTATTGCTCGTCTCTTTTTGGGAGTCGAGATGCTCTTGCGGCCCGAAAGGTAGTCCCCTGTGATTGAAACCTTGTTTTGGAGAATGTCCTTGTAGGTTCCCGAATGCACGACCGTTCCACCGTCAACTCCGGCACCCGGGCCGATGTCAACAATCCAGTCAGAGGTCTTGATTGTGTCCTCATCGTGCTCGACAACAACAAGAGTGTTACCAAGATCACGTAACTTGATGAGTGTTTCAATTAGGCGACGGTTGTCTCTTTGGTGCAAACCAATAGATGGCTCATCAAGTACGTAAAGCACCCCAGTAAGACCAGAACCAATCTGTGTTGCTAGCCGGATACGTTGGGCCTCTCCACCGGAAAGCGATCCAGCGGCTCTGGAAAGCGAAAGATAGTCCAAACCAACTGCCATGAGAAAATCAAGTCTTGCCCGAATCTCACGAAGTACCTGAGCAGCGATCTTCTCATCGCGTTTGTCCAGTTTGATTCCGGCGAAGAACTCAACGCACTCGCCCAAGCTAAGAGAAGCAACATCGGCAATTGAAGATTTGTCTATCCTCACTGCAAGCACTTCTGGCCTCAGTCTTGCGCCGTCACACTCGGGACAGTTGATCTCCCTTAGGAAACCTGCCCACTTGCCCCTCGCGTAGTCATTCTCAGACTCTAGGTACTTTCTTTCTATGTACTTGAGCACACCCTCAAAGCCTGTTGTGTATCGCAACTCCCGCCCGTACCGGTTTTTCCACTTGACCTGGACATCAAAGTCGTTTCCGTTTAATACGGCAAACTTCACTTCTTCTGGCAAGTCACTCCATGGGGTCTTAAGCGAGAATGAAAGATCTTTGGCTAGGCCCTGGAGCATCCTAGAAAAGTAATGGAACAAACCCTTACCCTGTGTTGACCATGGCAATATCACCCCATCCAGAATTGATGCGTCTGGGTCACCGATGACAAGATCTTCATCGACAGCCATCTTGGTTCCAAGTCCAGAACACGCTTGGCACGCGCCAAAGGGGGCGTTAAAGGAGAACGTGCGAGGCTCAATCTCAGTTAGGGCCAGGGGGTGATCGTTTGGGCAAGACATCTGTTCGGAGAAACTTCGTCTCGCCTCTTTGCCTTTTCGATCAACAAAGTCGATTGTGACCTTGCCACCAGCAAGCTTAAGAGCTGTTTCGATTGAGTCTGTCAGTCGCCCTGAGATACCGGCTTTGATCGCAAGACGATCAACAACAACGGCGATGTCGTGCTTGAAAGTCTTTTTGAGTGGCTTGGCCTCGGCCAAAGTTATGGTTTCACCGTCAACAACCGCACGTGCATATCCTTGAGAAATCAAGTCACGAAAGAGGTCTGAAAACTCACCCTTCTTCTGATCCACGAGCTCTGCGAGCACCTGGAACTTGGTTCCTTCAGTATTCTCAAGAATTTGATCCACGATCTGTTGAGGGGCTTGCTTCACTATCTTTTCGCCACACTCAGAACAATAGGCAATCCCAATTCGGGCCCAAAGAAGCCTCAGGTAGTCGTGGATTTCAGTGATCGTTCCAACGGTTGATCTTGGGTTACGGTTTGTTGACTTTTGGTCAATTGAAACTGCCGGACTTAGGCCCTCGATGAAATCAACGTCCGGGCGATCCACCTGGCCAAGAAACTGTCTCGCATACGCTGAAAGCGACTCCACATAGCGTCTTTGGCCCTCGGCAAAAATCGTGTCGAAGGCAAGAGAGGATTTCCCAGAACCCGACAGCCCGGTGAAAACAACGAGGGAATTTCGTGGCATCTCGACGGTGATGTTCTTCAGGTTGTGTACACGAGCACCCTTGACCACCAAATGGTCCAGGTTCATGGTGTTTTTGGCGCTCATTCTTCCTAGCTTAGCTCGGGGCTAAGAGGCACTAGATGTGCCCAGCCTTCTTCATTTGTCGAAGTTCATGCTTTAGCTCAGCAATTTCATCCCTTAGCCTTGCCGCTAGTTCAAACTGAAGCTCGCTTGCGGCATGCCTCATTTGGCCGTCGAGGTCCAAAACGACTGCCAGGATTTCGTCTTGAGCCATGGCAGCAATGCCTCGGTTAGATCTCAAGGGAACTGCAGTTGCCTTACGGCCTTTGGTCTTACCGAGTTCAGCGATAAGTTCAGCGGTATCAAGCTCTTCACGCTCGATCTGGTCGGTTATGTCGATAATCTTCTTCTGAAGTGGCTGTGGATCAACACCGAGTTCCTTGTTATAGGCAACCTGTTTCTCTCGCCTTCTAGTTGTCTCATCAATCGCTTTTCTCATTGACTCAGTGAGGTTGTCGCCATACATGTGCACTTCACCGTTGATGTTTCTCGCGGCTCTACCTATTGTTTGGACCAAAGAAGTTGCAGACCTGAGGAAACCTTCTTTATCGGCATCCAATATTGCGACCAGTGAAACTTCTGGAAGATCTAGCCCCTCACGCAGCAAATTGATGCCGACCAGAACATCAAACACACCCTGACGAAGTTGTCGAAGCAGCTCAACTCGTTTGAGGGTGTCTACATCTGAATGCAGGTACCTCACCTTGACTCCGGCTTCGGAAAGAAAGTCAGTAAGCTCTTCAGCCATCTTCTTAGTCAGAGTGGTAACTAGAACACGCTCATCCCTAGCTGCTCTGACACGAATTTCCTCGAGGAGATCATCAATTTGACCCTTGGTTGGTTTCAAAACAATCTTTGGGTCTACTAGACCGGTAGGTCTGATGATCTGCTCAACCACACC
This sequence comes from Rhodoluna sp., assembly GCA_044338175.1. Taxonomy (GTDB): domain Bacteria; phylum Actinomycetota; class Actinomycetes; order Actinomycetales; family Microbacteriaceae; genus Rhodoluna. The sequence continues at coordinate 20,648 of JBIIME010000010.1, read as the reverse complement.
GTCAGCGGCAGCAAGTTCATACTTTCCTGGTGTTGCCGAAAGATATACCGTCTGTCCAACTCGCTGTTGGAACTCAGCCCAGCGAAGCGGTCTGTTGTCCAGAGCTGATGGCAACCTAAATCCGTGTTCGACCAGAGTTCGCTTTCTCGAGGAGTCCCCTTCATACATTGCGCCAATTTGCGGCACTGTTGCATGCGACTCATCTATTACGGTGAGAAAGTCTTCTGGGAAGTAGTCCAAAAGGCAAGATGGTGGTTCACCGGGGGCACGACCATCAATGTGCCTCGAGTAATTCTCAATGCCGGAGCAGAATCCAAGCTCACGAATCATCTCAAGGTCAAAATTTGTCCGCATCTTGATCCGCTGTGCCTCGAGGAGCTTTCCGGCTGCTTCGAACTCGCGTAGTCTGGCAGCCAGCTCGTTTTCAATTTCTTCAATGGCTCGTCCCATTTGCACCGGAGATGCCACATAGTGACTGGCAGGAAAAATGCCGACGGAGTCAAGCTTCTTTAGGACATCACCAGTGAGTGGATGTAGCGAGTAGATCGCTTCGATTTCGTCCCCAAAAAACTCAACTCGCGTTGCAAACTCATCGTAAACCGGGATGATCTCAATGGTGTCACCTTTGACTCGAAAGTTCCCCCTTGAGAAATCAATGTCATTGCGCTGATACTGGATTTTTACGAACTCTCTGATGAGCTCGTCGCGATCAATTCTCTGTCCAACCTGCAGCGGGATTGACTGATCAAGATACTCTTTTGGTGCACCGAGTCCATAGATGCAAGAGACCGTAGAAACTACGATTACGTCACGTCTTGAAAGCAGGCTCATGGTTGCTGAGTAGCGCAGTCGCTCAACTTCCTCGTTGATGCTCGAATCCTTTTCTATGAAGGTATCGGTTTGTGGCACATAGGCCTCTGGCTGGTAGTAGTCGTAATAGCTAACAAAGTACTCAACGGCATTGTTTGGAAACATCTGCCGAAGCTCGGTAACTAGCTGTGCCGCAAGTGTTTTATTGTGTGCCATAACAAGCGTTGGGCGCTGCAGTGCTTCAATAAGCCAGGCAGTGGTAGCCGACTTACCAGTTCCAGTAGCGCCAAGCAATACAACGTCTTTCTCACCGGCGTTGATACGCCGAACCAGCTCCGCTATCGCAGTTGGCTGATCACCTGAGGGCTTGAAATCGCTTTCAACCTTGAAAGGAGTGAAGGATCTAGTTCGCTGCACTTTTTCCCTTAGTCCTTGCAGACTCTAGAAGCTGTTTCCAGACCTGCTCAACTTGCTGTTTAGTTTGGTCCTTGGTTCCAGAGCTATCGATCACAAAGTCCGCTCTGGCCTCGCGTTCAGCCCTGTTGGTTTGCGCGTCTACTCTTTTTCTGGCATCGGATTCGGGCATTGAGCGAGAGGCCATAAGTCTAGAAACTTGATTCTCAACTCCGGCCTCGACTGTGATGATTACATCAAATGGGTAATCAACACTTGCCTCAACTAGTAATGGCACAGCGTAGACAACAATCTCAGATACTTGTTCGCCAATTAGTTGAGTGGTGCGCTTCTTAATCAAGGGGTGCAAAATACTTTCAAGCTCAACTCGCTTTTTGGGGTCAGCGAACACGATGTTCCCAAGCTTCACACGGTCAAGTTCGCCACTAGGTAACAAGATCTCGTATCCGAATGCACCGACGACCTCAACTAAGCCTGGCGAACCCGGGACAACTACCTCTCTAGCAACCTGATCGGCATCGACTGTGCTTGCGCCCAACTCGGCTAGCACGCTTGCGACATAGGACTTTCCAGAGGCTATGCCTCCTGTTAGTCCGACGAGATACATTGACCTATCCTATAAAGCTCGAATCGGGGCTCTGGAATGTCCAGGCCCCGATTCAAAGATTGATTGATCTCTACTCTTTGTCCGCAAGCTTGTCACGCAGTGCGCTGAGTGACGCGTCTTCGGAAAGTGTTCCAGCTGATTCTTCAGAATCAGCGGCTGGCTCGACAGAGGATTGGCTAGGCGCAGGAACATCCGGTAAAGAGGCCGCAAGCTTGTTTGCAACCGCAACCTGCTTCTTATGCTCTACCCAGCGTTCGTTTGCTTCGGAGTATTCCTTCTCCCACTTGGCTCTAGCTTCTTCGTGGCCAGGCTGCCATTCGCTCGTTGCAGGATCGAAGCCATCTGGGTACTTGTAGTCACCCTTCTCGTCGTACTCTGCGTACATTCCGTAAAGTGCTGGGTTGAAGTCCTTGCCTTCTGGGTCTACCTCTTCAAGAGCTTGCTTCAAAGAAAGAGAAATTCTCCTTCTTTCAAGGTCTATGTCGATGACCTTAACAAACACATCCTGGTTTGCCGAAACAACCTGCTCAGCAAGCTCGATGTGCTTGGTCGAAAGCTCGGAGATGTGAACAAGGCCCTCGATGCCATCTGCAACACGAACGAAAGCACCAAATGGAACTAGCTTGGTTACCTTACCCGGTGCGTACTGACCAATGGAGTGGGTTCTGGCAAATACCTGCCATGGGTCCTCCTGGGTTGCCTTCAATGACAATGAAACTCTCTCACGGTCTTGATCAACTTCCAGAACCTCTACGGTTACTTCTTGACCGATCTCGACCACCTCAGATGCGTGCTCGATGTGCTTCCAGGAAAGCTCAGATACGTGTACCAAACCATCTACGCCACCTAGGTCAATGAATGCACCAAAGTTTACGATCGATGAAACGACTCCAGTTCTAATCTGACCCTTAGCTAGATCTGCAAGGAATGTTGACCTCGAAGCAGACTGGCTCTGCTCCAGAAGTGCACGCCTTGAAAGAACTACGTTGTTACGGTTCTTGTCTAGCTCTAGAATCTTGGCTTCTACTTCTTGACCAAGATATGGAGCAAGATCACGGACGCGACGAAGTTCAATAAGTGACGCGGGTAGGAATCCACGAAGTCCGATGTCTACAATGAGTCCACCCTTGACGACTTCGATGACAGTTCCAGTAACAGTGGTATCCGCTGCCTTTATCTTCTCAACATCTCCCCACGCTCTCTCGTACTGAGCGCGCTTCTTGGAAAGAATTAAGCGACCTTCTTTGTCTTCTTTCTGCAAAACAAGAGCCTCAATGGTGTCTCCAACAGAGACAATGTCTCCAGGGTCTGCATCGTGGCGGATTGAAAGTTCACGAGAAGGAATCACTCCTTCGGTTTTATACCCAACATCTAGCAAGACCTCGTCACGGTCAATTTTTACGACGGTTCCTTGGATCAGGTCTCCGTCGTTAAAGAACTTGAGGGTCTTTTCAACTGCTGCTAGGAATTCTTCGGCAGTGCCAATGTCATTAATGGCTACTTGCTTTGGGGCTTTGGTGGTTGATTCAGTTGTCATAGAGAAAGGTGCTCCATTTGCTTTGCATACTCAGGTCGCGATAGCGCTCCGTAATGGAGGAAAATTGCTACCGCAACGGCGGATAAGGGATTGCGCTTTCGCGCCCCATAAGCCTACCTGCTATCGACGAAGGAGACAAAGGCCCTAGTGGGCGGCCTTGTCCCAGCTTCTTCCGGTGCCAATCTGGACATCCAAAGGCACTGAAAGCTTCACGACATTAGACATCTTGTCCAAGACAAGATCCTCTAAGGCCTTGGCCTCGCCAGGGTAAACCTCGAAAACTAGCTCGTCATGGACTTGCAGCAACATCCTTGACCGCATGGACTTCGCTTCAAGTGCTTCTTGAATTTGGTTCATGGCGAGCTTCATGATGTCTGCCGCTGTGCCCTGAATTGGTGCATTCAGTGCGGCCCTTCGGGCATTCTCTCGTACTTGGAAGATTGAACTGTTTAGGTCATCGAAAGGTCTACGGCGACCATGATATGTAGTTGTATAGCCAACAGCTTTGGCCTCTTCTACAACCCTTGCAAGGTACTTCCTGACTCCCCCAAACCTCTCAAAGTAGTCTTTCATGAGCTGCTTGGCATCGGCATTTGATAACCCGAGCTGTCTAGCCAACCCATATTCACTTAGTCCATACACCAAGCCGTAGCTCATCGCTTTGACCTGAGCGCGCATTTCCGAAGTGACATCGATCGGCATTACCCCGAAGATCCTCGACCCAACAAAACGGTGAAGATCCTCACCTGCGTTGAAAGCTTCAATAAGGCCAGGGTCTTCAGACAAATGCGCCATGATGCGCATCTCGATCTGGGAATAGTCGGCCGTCATTATCGACTCGAAACCCTCGGACGCTATAAACGCGTCCCTAATCTGAGCTCCGCGGGGATTTCGAATTGGAATGTTCTGCAGGTTTGGGTTCTCAGAGCTAAGGCGGCCAGTTGAAGTGCCAGTTTGAACATAGGTTGTGTGGATCTTGCTGTCTAGCTCAACAGCTTTCAGTAAGGTCTCGACCATTTGCTTCAACTTCGTTGAGTCCCGGTGAGCGAGTAATTGCTCAAGAAACGGATGACCGGATTGCTCAAACAGTTCAGTCAGCGCTGCGGCGTTCGTCGAGAATCCGGTCTTTAGTGCCTTGGTGCCCTTCATTCCGAGATCTTCGAATAAAACAACCTGCAGTTGCTTCGGGGATGCCAAGTTGATCTCTTTACCAATTATTTTGAACGCCGCATTGGCTATCTGAGAAACTTCTTTTGTAAGAGTGTCAAACAATGCCTGCAAGAGCTTGGTGTCAATAGAAATCCCGACACTTTCCATTAGTGCCAAGGATCTTGAGCTAGGCATCTCTATCAGACGATAAACATCGCTTTGATTCTGCGATTCAATTTGAGCGGACATGATAGGCGCCAGAGACAGCGCTAGCCAAGCGTCCAAGCTTGGATCAATTACTTGCTCCGGGATCAACTGATTCGGGTCGGACCTTTTGACAGCTATGCCTAGATACTCCTCGACGATGTCATCAACGTAGAAGTTCCTACGCACGGGGTTCAGTAAGTATGCAAGCAAGAGCGCATCATCAGACACGCCGTCGATATCCATGCCGTGCTCGATAAGCAGCCGTTTGGTTCCCTTGTAATCAAAAAGAACCTTCTTCCGAGATTTATCAGCAAACCAGCTAGCTATTGCATCGGAATGCTTACCAGAGAGAGAAACTCTGCTCTTTTGAGAAGCGAACCCAAAAAGCAGTCCATTGCCAGACTCTTCGATTTCTAGACCCACAGTTTCCTGATCCGACAACCACTTGATCAAATCACTCTCAGACAGACCTTTTGAGTCTGGAATTTCCATTTTTTCACTAGAAGATTTATGGGCCTCTTGCTTTACCGGGGGTGTGCTAGTTGAGACAGGCGCAGACGATAGACCACTGGTTTGACTACCAGATGTACCGCGCAATCTAAGAACGCGCTCAGTGAGGGTCTTGAAATGCATTTTTGTGAATGCCGCTCGAACCTGCGACTCATCCACCGCTGTGAGTCGAAAGGACTCAAAGGAAACTCCCATGTCAAGATCACGAACAAGATGATTAAGCCGCCGGTTTCTAAGAACTAGCTCCTTATGCTCTCGAAGGGACTCCCCTACCTTGCCGGGAACTTCTGAAGCCTTTTCAAGAATTGTCTGTAGGTCACCATGCTGCTGCAGCCACTTTGCAGCGGTTTTTGGACCAACCCCTGGAATGCCAGGAAGGTTATCCGATGTCTCACCAACAAGAGCTGCAAGATCCGGATACTGCTTTGCGTGTATTCCATATCTTTCGACAACAGCTGAGTCATCCATACGGGCTAAATTCATTACCCCCTTTATCGGGTAAAGAATCGTCGTGTCATCACTGATGAGCTGAAAAGTATCGCGATCCCCAGAAACCACAAGTACTCTAAAACCGGCAGCACTAGCCTGGTCTGCGAGCGAGGCAAGAATGTCATCGGCCTCGTAGTCCTTCTTGGTGAGGGTTGTAATGTTCATGCTTCGCATGGCGTCTTCTAGTAGTTCGGTCTGGCCATAGAACTCAGGTGGTGTCTCTCCGCGGTTACCTTTGTACTGTGGATACTCAGTCGCACGAAAAGAAGGCCCTGAGATGTCAAATGCCACAGCAAGATGGGTGGGTTTTTCACCCTCAAGTAAGTTCAGCAGCATAGAAATGAATCCATGCACTGCATTGGTGTGTTGTCCGTCTGGCGTCTTGAAGTTTGAAGGATTAAGCGCATAGAACGCTCTAAAAGCCAAAGAATGCCCATCAATGAGCATCAAGGTAGGCTTAGGATTCATGATTGCAAGCCTACTTTGCCATTAGGTGAAACCAACGAGAGGAAAGTTGCATGTCAACTGAAGACGCGATTCTGAGCGATGTAGCGAAGTTAGTTGCCGCGCAAAGAGGCGTTGGGGCTCTTGCTGAAAAAATGGGCATACAAATTCTTGAGCTAAGTGCCGAGCGAGCCGTTGCCACGATGCCTGTCGAGGGAAACACTCAACCGATTGGTTTGCTGCACGGCGGCGCCTATCTTGTGCTCGGCGAAACTCTGGGATCCTTTGCCGCTAATGCTTGGGCACATCCAGGCGGACATGCCGTTGGAATTGAGATATCTGCATCGCATACCAAGTCCGCAACAAAGGGAACAGTGACCGGAACCGCTACTGCACTTTCTTTAGGAAAAACACTTACTGTTCATGAGATAGTGGTTACAAACGAAGCTGGTGAGAGACTTTCGACAGTGCGGATAACTAATCTGATAAGAAAATCTACTTCTCCAGCTGATCAAGAATAGTCTTTGCAACATCGACCATGCCGATACGGCGGTCCATGGCTGCTTTCTGAATCCACCTAAAGGCGTCTGGCTCGGATAGACCCATTTGAACACCAAGAACCCCTTTAGCTCTTTCAACAAGCTTTCTGGTCTCCAGCCTTTCAGTTAGATCAGAGACTTCCATCTCTAACTGGGTAAGTTGCTGATGCCGTGAAATCGCCACCTCTATGGCGGGAAGAAGATCGTCCGGGGAAAAAGGTTTGACTAAAAATGCCATTGCACCGACCTCGGATGCCCTTGAGACTAACTCCTGCTGATTGAAAGCTGTTAGAAACACAACTGGAATTCGCAGCTGAGCGATTTGCTCTGCAGCCGAAAGACCATCCATGTCTGGCATCTTGATGTCCATAACCATAAGATCCGGCTTGAGTTGTTTTGCAAGCTCGATAGCCTTTAGGCCGTCTCCTGCTTCACCAACAACATCAAATCCTTGATCCTTCAAGGTTTCGACTATGTCCATCCTGATTAATGATTCGTCCTCAGCAACTACTATCCGCCGCTTAGAGATCTGTTCCATGTCGCTTACTTTATGGCACTTTGGGGTGCTGACGCCAAAACAAATCGGTTAGAGTTATTGACGTGGTACTGCCGGAATGGCGGAACGGCAGACGCGGAGCACTCAAAATGCTTTGTTCGAAAGGACGTGTGGGTTCGAATCCCACTTCCGGCACCACGAAATCCTAACTGTTGGCCCCAGTTCCAACCTTGTGAACTCTTAGGGTGTTAGTCGAACCTGGGACTCCAGGAGGAGTTCCGGCCACAACTACCACCTCGTCGCCCACTTTGCACATTCCCTGCTCCAGAACAGAAATGTCAACCTGTTCGAACATTGCGTCCGTATGGGTAACTTTTGGAACTATGAAAGTCTTTGATCCCCACACCAATGAGAGCTCACGAGCGGTTTGAACATTCGGTGTGAACGAAAGAACGGGTACGGCCGACCTTAACCTAGATATTCTTCTAAGTGAATCTCCACCTTCTGTGAACACACAGACAAATTTTGACCCTAGAAGCTCTGCAATTTCCATAGCAGCGAAAGAGACAGCTCCTCCTTGAGTGTGCGGTTTTGTTCCTAAGTCTGGAATCCTCGATAGACCATTTTCCTCAGTGGATTGAATGATTTTTGCCATGGTAGATACAGTTTCAACCGGAAAAGAGCCAACACTGGTTTCACCAGAAAGCATCAGGGCATCAGCGCCGTCAAGGACAGCATTCGCAACGTCGCTGGTTTCGGCTCGAGTTGGAATGCTTGAGGAGATCATTGATTCAAGCATCTGGGTGGCAACTATTACTGGCTTTGCCCAGCGCCTTGCGAGCTCAACTGCGCGCTTCTGGACTATTGGCACCTGCTCGAGCGGTAATTCAACACCAAGATCTCCACGGGCAACCATGATCGCGTCGAAGGCGTCGATGATCTCCTCAAGATTTTCAACGGCTTGGGGTTTCTCGATTTTTGCGATTACTGGAACCTTACGACCCTCCTCTCGCATGATCTCTTGAACTCGTTCGATGTCGGAGGCGTTTCTGACGAAAGAAAGAGCGACCATGTCGACTCCCAATTTCAGCGCCCACCGCAGGTCATCCTCATCCTTCTCGGAAAGAGCCGGAACATTGACTGCAACACCTGGAAGATTGATGCCCTTGTTGTTGGACACCTTCCCTGGTATCTCAACAATGGTTGTGACAGTGGTGTCAGAAACCTCTACCGCGCGAAGTTTCACTTTGCCATCGTCGATTAGTAGGTAATCACCAACACTTACATCGCCTGGTAGACCCTTAAAGGTCGTGCCACAGATGTGGACATCGCCTTCGATCTCGTCCGTTGTGATCTTGAAAGTTGCGCCCTTCTCGAGCATTACAGGGCCTTCTTTGAATTTGGTCAGGCGAATCTTCGGACCCTGCAGGTCCACAAATACGCCAACTGGCTTATCCAGATCACTAGCCGCCTTGCGAACATCGCGATAGATCTGTTCGTGCACTTCGTACGTGCCATGGCTGAGGTTCATTCTGGCAACGTCAACACCTGCTTCGATAATCGCTCGAAGTTGGTCGTAACTAGAGCTAGCGGGCCCTAGAGTCGCAACGATTTTTGCCCGTCTCATGTGATTCCTATTCTTTCTTTGGAGCTCTTAGCTGTAAACAGATATCGGTTGGTCTGAGGCCCGCACCGGTGAGGGCAAATCCGTGGTTCCTTCTAGATAGCGATCGATCGTGGCGGCAACTGCCCGACCCTCAGCTATAGCCCAAACAATCAGAGACTGGCCTCTTCCCGCGTCTCCGGCTACAAAGAGCCCAGGAACATCGGTTGAGAAATCATCCGCTCTTGCAAAGGTACTCTCCGATTCTAATCCAAGATCTAGTTCCTCTGAGGGACCAGATGTTTCTGGACCAACGAAACCAAGGGCCAAAAGGACCAAATCAGCTTCAATGGTCCGCTCGGTTCCATCGGTAGGAACGCGCTTTCCGTCGACTATTTGAGTATCCGCAACACGAATGCCCTTTACAGCTCCACCCTCCCCTACGAACTCGATTGTCGAAGACAAGAACTTTCGCTCACCGAACTCCTCGTGCGCACTAGATACCTCGTAGAGGTTCGGGAACGTCGGCCAAGGCTGCTCGGATGATCTTTTCTCGGGCGGCTTAACTCCAATAGCCAGAGTTGTCACCGACTTCGCCCCTTGCCTGGTAGCCGTGCCGAGGCAATCCGCCCCAGTGTCTCCCCCACCAAGAATCACCACGTGCTTTCCTCGAGCAGAAATATGATTCTCTACTGCTAGCCCTGCAACTACGCGGTTTGCCTGAGAGAGATACGGCATCGCGAAATGAATTCCTTGAAGTTCTCGACCCGTGACTGGTAAATCCTTAGGTACCGATGCGCCGGTTGCGACCAGAACTGCGTCGTATCTTCGAAGTAGATCCTCCCAGCTGATCTGCTTGCCAATTTCTACACCAGTTCTAAACCTGACTCCCTCGGCCTCAAGCTGTGCGAGCCTACGATCGATGTGGCGCTTTTCCATCTTGAAATCAGGAATCCCGTAGCGAAGTAAGCCACCTATTCGATCATCTCTTTCGAAAACCGCAACAGTATGACCAGCTCTTGCAAGCTGCTGTGCGGCCGCCAAGCCTGCTGGACCAGAACCCACGACGGCAACTGTCTTGCCAGTGAGCCTTTCTGGAGGATGTGCGGAAACGTTTCCGTTATCAAAGGCGTCATCAATGATTGACACTTCAATTTCCTTAATCGTGACAGCAGGCTGATTAATCGCCAGCACACAACTAGATTCGCAGGGCGCCGGGCAAAGTCGTCCGGTAAATTCTGGAAAATTGTTTGTCGAGTGCAAGCGTTCAATCGCCGAAGAGCCATCTTCCCGCCAAACTGCATCATTCCACTCCGGAATCAAATTTCCCAGTGGGCAGCCCTGATGGCAAAATGGCACTCCGCAATCCATGCACCTACCAGCTTGCGCCTTTACAACCCCTGACTCGCGACGCTCATACACTTCTTTCCAGTCCATAATTCGAACGTCAACCGGTCGCCGTTTGGCAACCTCGCGATCTGTGATCTTTAGAAAACCTCTTGGATCAGCCATTGGTTGCCTCCAAAATCTTTCCCCAAACTTCCGCTCCCTCTGGATCGATTCCTGATGACGCTGCATCAGTGAGTATCTCTCTCACGCTTGCATAGTCAGTTGGCATAACCACCGTAAAATTCGTAATTTCGGATTCAAAGTTCTCAAGAATCAAGCGTGCAATTCTTGACCCAGTTTCAGACTCATGAAGCCCAATCAACTCCCTTAGTTCGGATGCTTGAGCAACTGATGGATAAAGAAGTCTGAGCTCGTCTCCACGAAGCGCTTCCGCATTAACGCTGGAATCCCTAAGCTTGTAAACATAGGCATAACCCCCGCTCATTCCGGCTCCTAGGTTTCTTCCAACATCACCGAGTATCACGACTCGGCCACCGGTCATGTATTCAAGAGCGTGATCTCCCGCCCCCTCAACAACTGCTGTGGCACCTGAATTTCTAACCATGAATCTCTCCCCAACTACTCCTGAAAGAAATAGCTTTCCGGATGTTGCGCCATACCCGATAACGTTCCCAGCGATGATGTTCTCGTTTGACGGAAAGCTTGCGTTCTCGTCTGGCCGGACAACAATCGTGCCGCCACTCAGGCCCTTTCCAACATGGTCGTTTGCGTCACCAAATAGCTCTAGCTTGATCCCACTAGGAATAAACGCGCCGAAGGACTGCCCGGCAGTGCCTCGTAGGCGAACGTGAATCGTTGCTTCTGGCAATCCAACCTCACCGAAAGCAGAAGTGACATGGTGACCCAGAAGGGTTCCAGCGGCTTGCTCTGTATTTCGTATCACCTGTTCAATGAAGACAGGTTGAGAATGAAGCAAGGCCTGACTTGCTTGAGCAATCAACTGGTGATCGAAGTGCTTTTCAAGCTCATGATTCTGATCGATCATTTTGGACCTAGGTGCAGAATCATCCATACCTGAGCCTCGAAGAATTGGCGACAAATCGAGGCCATCAGCTTTCCAGTGCGAGATGGCACTATCTACATCAAGAAGCTCCGTGTGGCCAACAGCTTCCTCGATTGACCTAAAGCCAAGACCCGCCAATATCTCGCGAATCTCTTCGGCAAGGAATTCAAAGAAGTTAACAACAAACTCAGGTTTACCAGTAAATCGCTCTCTCAATAGAGGGTTCTGAGTGGCTACACCAACAGGACAGGTGTCCAGATGGCATACCCTCATCAAGATGCAGCCAGAAACCACAAGTGGCGCGGTTGCAAAACCGAATTCCTCTGCTCCTAGTAGGGCCGCAATGACTACATCGCGTCCGGTTTTCATCTGCCCGTCCACCTGAACCGATACACGATCACGGAGCCCGTTTAGCATGAGTGTCTGCTGCGTCTCGGCAAGACCAAGTTCCCAGGGTGTTCCGGCATGTTTCAGCGAGTTCAATGGAGAAGCACCAGTTCCCCCATCGTGACCAGCAACCAAAACAACATCTGCTTTGGCCTTAACAACTCCAGCGGCAACTGTTCCAATACCTACTTGGCTAACTAGCTTGACATGTACACGAGCAGCTGGATTTGATCGTTTTAGATCGAAGATCAGCTGTTTCAGGTCTTCGATCGAATATATGTCGTGATGCGGTGGAGGAGATATCAGACCAACGCCTGGGGTGGAATGCCTAGTCTTTGCTATCCATGGATAGATTTTGTTGGCTGCTAGTTGACCACCTTCACCTGGTTTTGCACCCTGTGCCATCTTGATTTGTAGATCATCGGCGTGCGTAAGGTACATGCTGGTCACCCCGAATCTGCCCGACGCAACTTGCTTTATGGCGCTTCTTCTGGCTGGATCCAGAAGGCGATCAGTATCCTCGCCACCTTCACCAGTGTTTGATCGCGCACCGATGCTATTCATGGCAACGGCTAGTGTTTCGTGTGCTTCTTTGGAGATTGATCCGTAGCTCATTGCCCCGGTTGAAAATCTCTTCACGATTGCACTAACCGGCTCAACCTGGTCAACAGGTAACGGTGGGCGAACTCCATCCTTGAACTTGAATAGCCCCCTAAGGGTCATCAACCGGGAGGACTGATCGTCAATTAGCTTGGTGTATTGCCTAAATATGTCAAAACGCTTCTCACGGGTTGCATGCTGAAGTTTGAAAACGGTTTCGGGGTTGAATAAGTGCGGCGGGCCTTCTCTTCGCCACTGATACTCACCTCCAACATCTAACGACTGGTGTACATTCACAGCTCGCTCCACTGGATAAGCGCTTGCATGCCTAGCTGAAATCTCTTGGTGTAAAACCTCCATGCCGATGCCACCAAGTTGGGATGTGGTGCCGTAGAAGTACCTCTCAACAACATCTTGATTCAGACCTATGACTTCGAAGCACTGTGCCCCGCTATATGAGGACACCGCAGAGATTCCCATCTTGGACATGATCTTAAGAACACCCTTACCCAAGGAGGAAATGAGATTCTTGGCTGCTTGCTCGAGGCTAATTCCTTGAATGCGACCCTCTCGTATCATTAGCTCGACCGACTCAAGAGCAAGATATGGGTTCACTGCCGCTGCACCGTAACCGACCAGCGCTGCAACATGATGCACCTCGCGAACGTCTCCCGCTTCCACCACCAACCCGACCATGGTGCGTCGTCCAGTCCTAATCAGATGGTGATGAACGGCAGAAGTTAGAAGAAGCGATGGTATTGGAGCGAGGTCACGATTGGAATCTCGATCCGAGAGAACCAAATATGTAATGCCGTCGTCAATGGCCTGATCAACTTCCGCATATATCTCGATAAGACGCTCTTCCAAGCCTTTGCTTCCTTCTGAGAGTCGGTAGAGACCTCGGACAACAAATGCCTCCCCTGCCCCTGGCATCTCATCAATGTGCTTGATTTTGGCAAGCTCGTCGTTGCTGAGCGCTGGAAAATCAATGATCACCTGCTGAGCATGGTTTGGTCCTGCGCTCAAAAGATTTCTTTCTGGACCAATTCCGGTAGCCAGAGATGTAACCACCTGCTCCCGAATCGAATCTAGAGGTGGGTTTGTTACCTGGGCAAACTGCTGAACAAAATAGTCAAACAGCAAACGTGGACGATCTGAGATTGCCGCAATTGGTGTGTCTGAGCCCATGGCCCCAAGTGGTTCTGTTCCATTTTTTGCCATTGGCATAAGTAGTACCCGTAGCTCTTCGTCGGTGAAACCGAAAGTTCTCTGACGGCGATTCACTGAGGAAGACGTGTGCGCGATGTGCTCTCTTTCAGGCAAATCCCTCAATTTGATTCTGTTGTCCGATAACCAGCTATCCCATGGCTCCGAGGAAGCTACCTGCGACTTAATCTCTTCGTCTTCGATTATTCGACCTTCCAAGGTGTCAACGAGGAACATCTTGCCTGGCTGAAGTTTTCCCTTACGAACGATCTTGGCCGGGTCAATGTCAACAACTCCTGCTTCGGAGGCCAGGACAACTAGTCCATCCTCTGTCACCAAGTATCGACCGGGTCTTAGACCATTACGGTCGAGTGTCGCGCCAACTAAATCACCGTCTGTGAAAATAACTGCTGCAGGACCATCCCAAGGCTCCATCATCAGGGAGTGGTACTCGTAGAAGCTTTTTCTTGCGGGATCTATCCCTTGCTGCGACTCCCAAGCCTCTGGAATCATCATCATCATGGCATGAGGTAGTGACCTCCCCGCTAAATAGAGAAGCTCTAACACTTCATCGAACGATGCGCTGTCGCTAGCGCCTTTGGTGATAACTGGCTTTAGAGACTCAATGTCACCAAGCACCTCAGATTGCAACTGCGACTCTCGAGCCTTCATCCAATTTCGATTTCCTCGAATGGTGTTGATTTCTCCGTTGTGCGCAATCATGCGGTACGGGTGGGCAAGTGGCCAGGACGGAAAAGTGTTTGTCGAGAACCTCGAGTGAACGAGCGCTAGCTTTGAAACCATTCGTGGATCACTTAGTTCTGGAAAGAACGGTTCAAGCTGCAAAGTTGTGACCATGCCTTTGTAAACGATTGTTTTACTAGATAGCGAAGGGTGGTAAATCCCAATGGTTTTCTCACTGGCTCTTCTCAGGCGATAAAGCTTTCGCTCTAGATCAATCCCAGTAAGACCCAAATTACTTTTGACGAATACTTGACCAATAAAGGGCATTGCCTCTCTTGCCAGGTTTCCAAGGACATCTGGATTTGTTGGCACATCCCGCCACTGCAAAACCTCAAGACCTTCGCTTTGGGCCAACTCAGCAAAGTGCTCACGTTCTATCTGGCGAGTACTTGATTCGGAAGACTCAAACACCAAGCCAACACCGTACTCACCTTCTATTGGCAGATCACCATCAAAAACCTGTCTAAAGTAGGCATCGGGTATTTGCATAAGAATGCCGGCACCATCGCCAGTACCAGAATCGGAACCGATGGCCCCGCGGTGTTCAAGGTTTCTGAGAGCATCGAGTGCTGTCTGGATAATGTCGTGGCCTGGAGTTCCCCTCAGGGTTGCAACCAGCGCAAGCCCGCAGGCATCCTTTTCGGAATCCTGCTGATATAAACCAGAGCTTGGCCAATTGGCATATCGCTCAAAGGGTGACATCGGCATTACGCGTTTTCTCCATTCAAAATGATGAAGGGACAACGCTGGCCCGTAAAACAGTTATAAAACTGGAACCAGGCACTTGTGATGCCAAATTAGCCCTGTAGGGCTACTTCTCAGATACTAGCTTAACCTCAGGCTCGACTGACGGATCATCCTTGCCCTTTGGCTCGCGGCCTTTTAGGTAGGCAGTAACTTCAAGACCTGTGTGCTTGCGGTAGGAAATGATCATCACTGCTAGACCCACGGTAACTCCAACAATGGCCGACCAAATGTTGATACGTAAGCCAAGAATGATCTCGCTAGGGTCTATGCGGATAGCTTCAACCCAAACTCTGCCTATTGAGTAGTAAATGAAGTAGAGACCAATCAGTCGGCCCCAACGCAGGTTGAATTTCTTGTCCGCAGCAAGCAGCAACGCGACACCAAATAGAGACCAAATTGATTCGTACAAAAATGTTGGGTGGAACAAAACACCATCTGGAAGACCCATCGGAACTGGTGAAACTTCTAAACCCCAAGGTAAGTCGGTTGGCTGACCATAGAGTTCTTGGTTGAAATAATTACCCCAGCGGCCGATCGCCTGGGCTAGCAAGATACCAGGAGCAACAGCATCAAGATACGACGTGAACTTGATTCCCGATCTTCTCGAACCTATGTAAGCCCCCAGGGCACCAAACAACAGCGCTCCGTATATTGCCAAGCCACCCTCCCATATGCGAAATGGGGCTAGCAAGTCTGCGCCCTGATAAAAGTAGTCGTTTGGGTGTGTGATTACGTGGAAGAACCTTCCACCAAGGATTCCAAAAGGAATGGCCCAGAAGGAGACATCCATCGCAACTCCAGCCTCTACGCCCCTGGCCTTTAATCTCGACTCTGTAAGAAGCAGCGCGAGAATGATTCCAGTGAGGATAAAGAGCGCGTAGAAATGGATCCTTAGAGGCCCGAGTTCAATGTAGCTAACATCTGGTGATGGGATTGAAGTTACTAAGTTGAACAGATTCATTTCAGCTCTTTCCTTTTGCCAATTCTCTTACTTTAGCTGTAAGTCCAACAAGTCCCGAGCTTGCATAGGCCGCGATAAAGGATGAACCAACAATTGCTCCATCCGCGTAGCTGTTTACCTGTCTTACCTGGTCCTCGGTTGAGATTCCGATGCCAACAGCGGTCACCGATTCCGGAGAGTTTTTTCGGACTTTGGAAACAACAGACTTCGCCTGGGAATCAAGGTCCTCACGTGCACCAGTGATGCCCATCGTAGAAACCGCATAGACGAAACCGCGTGAGCGTAAGCTCGCGTTTCCAACTCTCGAGTCACTCGACGAGGGAGTCGCTAGGAACACGCGATCAAGATTGTGAGCATCGGTCGCAGCTATCCACTTGGCCGCCTCATCTGGGATCAAATCAGGAGTTATGGCCCCAGCTGCTCCAGAATCTGCAAGATCGGAGACAAAACGTTCCACTCCGTAAGAAAGAACAGGATTCCAGTAGGTCATGACCAAAACTGGATTCTGAACCCTAGAAGTTATCTTTCTGATTGCATCGAAAGCATCCGCTAACCGGAAGCCATTTTCTAGAGCTTGTTCAGTTGCCTTTTGGATGACCAGTCCATCCATTACTGGATCGCTGTAAGGGATACCTAATTCGAGAACGTCGACTCCAGACTCACACATTGCCACTGCTGCCTCGATTGAATCATCGATCGTTGGATAGCCAATTGGAAAATAGCCAATCAGGGAACCACCAGAATTCTTATTGGCTCGAAGTGTTGCCTCAGTTCTACTCATCTATACCAACCCAAAATACTTGGCGGCAGTTTCCATGTCCTTATCCCCTCGGCCGCTGAGGTTTACAAGAACTTTACTGCCTGGCTTCAAGGTTGGAATTAGTTGTGCAATACCGGCAAGGGCATGAGCAGTTTCAATGGCGGGGATGATTCCCTCAGTTCTGCTAAGCGTTCTGAGCGCTTCCATAGCTTCTGAGTCGGTAACTGGTATGTACTCCGCGCGACCGATATCTTTCAACCACGAATGCTCGGGGCCAACGCCTGGGTAATCAAGACCAGCGGAAATGGAATGTGATTCGAGGGTTTGACCATCCTCATCTTGTAACAGATAACTCATCGCCCCATGTAATACCCCAGGACGTCCGGCACTAAGTGTCGCCGCGTGCCTGCCAGTGGCAACCCCATCACCCGCAGCTTCCATACCAACGAGTCGGACATCGTCATCTAGGAAAGCGTGGAAAATTCCAATCGCATTGGATCCTCCACCAACGCAAGCAACTACGGCGTCTGGTGAGGAGCCTGTTTGTTCGAGCATCTGCTGCCTAGCCTCAGTTCCAATCACAGAATGGAAATCGCGAACCATTGTTGGAAAAGGATGTGGACCTGCAACTGTACCAAGAAGGTAATGAGTACCACTGACGTTGGCTACCCAATCACGCAAAGCCTCATTGATTGCATCCTTAAGAGTTCGACTTCCTGTTTTTACAGCGACTACCTCAGCTCCAAGAAGACGCATTCTGGCAACATTCAGCGACTGCCTGACAGTGTCGACCTCGCCCATATAGACAACACAGTCAAGCCCAAGCAGTGCAGCGGCTGTAGCGCTGGCAACTCCGTGCTGCCCGGCACCAGTTTCAGCAATAATTCTTTTCTTGCCCATCCTCTTAGCAAGCAGCGCCTGCCCAAGAACATTGTTGATCTTGTGCGAGCCAGTGTGGTTTAGATCCTCGCGCTTTAGAAAAACTCTTATGTCACCAATTGTGGCGGCAAACTTTGGGGCCTCGGTAATTATTGAAGGACGTCCGGTATAGGTTTTGTGCAGATGTGCTAGCTCAGCGATAAATGAAGGATCGCTCTTTGCTTCCTGATATGTTTTATCAAGTTCGTCTAACGCGGCTATCAGCGACTCTGGAACAAAGCGACCACCAAACTCGCCAAAATAGGGTCCAACTTGATCCGCGAGTTTCTCCGACATGTAATAAGCCTAAGGCTTTGCGACTTCGCTAAAAGAGCTAACCAATTCAGACGCGTTACCGGTTACAAGCGCCTCGCCCACTAAGACGCAATCAGCACCGTATGACGCATACTCTTGAACATCAGAGACATTCCTAACTGCCGACTCTGCGATCTTTATGGTGCCAGACGGAACCAAAGAGGCCAAGCTACCAAACAAGGATCGGTCGGTCTGAAAAGAATCCAGATCTCTAGCGTTTATTCCGATTAGCCTCGAATCAACCTCGCAAGCACGCAAGAGCTCTTGTTCGGAGTGGGTCTCAACAAGCGCCGCCATTCCCAACTGTTCTATAAGGAGTTTTAGTCTCAGCAGAGTCTTTTGATCCAAGCCGGCAACAATCAAGAGCACTAGATCTGCTCCGTGAGCGCGAGCCTCGAGTACCTGGTACTCGTTCGCGATGAAGTCCTTGCGCAAAACGGGAACACGAATGGCTTTTCTAACTTCGTCGAGATCATGCAAACTTCCAAGGAAGCTTCTTCCTTCGGTCAAAACACTTACAGCCCCTGCACCCGCAACCTCGTAAGATTTGGCAAGCGCCGCAGGATCCTCGATCGATGCAATGCTGCCGCGAGATGGGCTAGCTCGCTTAATCTCCGCAATAACACGAATGTTTGATGGGCTTAAGAGATGCCGCTCGTATGAGAGTGCGGTTGGAGCCTGTAGAGCCAATTTCTCAAGCTGTTTTGCAGGGACTAGTTCTTCGCGTTCAGTGGCGTCCTTAATTGCCCCAGCGTATAGGTCTTGAAGCAATTAGTTCTTTGACTTCGATCCGCCAACGCCATAACCTGCGCGTTTCAAATACCAACCAGCAATTAATCCGAATCCAGCTAATACGGCACTAGCCCAGACCAAAAGGGCCTGGTCTAGCCAGAAAAAAAGTGTTCCGAGGGAGAAGGCAACGATAATTACGGTTACTGTAACCCATGCAGCAATTGAGTCCCCGTGGCCTGGTTCGGCACTATTTGTGGTCATAATTTCTCCTTCTTCACTTAAACTTTATCAGTTCAACTTCAGTTCTGACTGCTCCAAAGATCCTGGGGAAGCTGAATCTTTGTCTTTGTCGGTTTGATGGCCGGACTCTTGAGTCCTACGAGTGCAAAATATGCCAGAAACAGTCCATTTAGGGCTACTGCCAAGAGATACGCGCCGGGAAAAACGTTGTCTGAGCTGGACACTAAGAATTCTGAAGTGGAAACTTCTTCCATCACACCGGTTTGGTCAGCAAGCAAACGCATAACAGTGCTTTGGATCTGATCATGGGAATTCAGTAATACATCGAAAAAATTCCAAACCAAAAGTGGTAATAGTGAACCCGTCAAGACTCTTATGACGAGTGGCTTGACAAGCAAGCTGGTCAACAACGTGACAACCTGCAGGGAGAGAAGCGTTCCAATAACCGGGAAAGCTAGGAAACCGCTTATTTGAATAACGCCACCTCCAGCGCTATCTGAAACCTCATAGCTTTGCCAGCTCTGTCCCGCCGTTATCGCAAGAAGAGCCAGAGAAGCAAACCAACTAAGGGAAGCTTGAACTCTTGTCACGATAGCCTCCTCATGGAATTTGCAATAGCAATTGCCTTGAGCGGTGCTGACGCTTTTGAAATTGTCTCCTGGTTTTCTGATCCTGGTATGGAATCAAACACAATACCCGCTCCCGCTTGAACGTAACCCTTACCATCACGTAAGACAACTGTACGAATTGCAATTGCCAGGTCCGCGTTGCCGGAAAAATCGAAGTATCCAACCACGCCACCAAAGAGACCTCTGTTGATGGGTTCGAGTTCGTGTATAACCGAGAGCGCCATTGGCTTAGGTGCGCCTGACAATGTGCCAGCTGGAAAAGTTGCACGAACAACATCAACTGCAGAGCGACCGACGGAGATCTTTCCCTCAACTGTTGAAACGAGATGCATGATGTGGCTGTACCTCTCCACGGACATAAACTCCGTAACAGATACAGAGTCTGGAGCACACACCTTTAACAGATCATTCCGCGCAAGATCAACAAGCATGAGATGCTCAGCCTGCTCTTTGTTGTCGGCTAGCAAGCTGTCGGCGAGCATCGAATCCTCTTCACCAGTTGCACCTCTGGGTCTTGAACCCGCGATTGGGTGCAGCACCGCGGAGTCCTGATTAACCTTCACCAAGGCCTCAGGTGAAGATCCCACCAAGGAAAAGACGCCGTTAGAGTCGGCGAGATTCAGTAGATACATATACGGACTTGGGTTTAGCGCTCTCAGCCTTCTGTAGACATCAAGGGCGGATGCAGTGACTTCCATTTCAAAGCGCTGCGATACGACAACTTGGAAGACATCCCCTAGCTCCACACGGGACTTGGCCTGCTCGACCATCTCGATAAATTCCTGATCACTTGTGCTTCTTCTGTAGTCGAGAGGCGCATTAGTGTCAATTTCCGCAATGAATGGTGGCTGTGTCGACAGGAGCTCGGATTTCAGTTTCTCGATCCTAGCTACTGATTTTGCATACTCCTGACCAATGTCAACACCGTCAGTTAGGTACAAGTTAGAAATAAGTTTCAGTGTTGAATCTGAGTGATCCACCACGACCAAGTCTCGCAATAAAGAAAACGCCATCTCAGGAATCTCGTAGGAGCCGGCTTTTGGACTTGGCACAGCTTCGATCTCCTTGACTACTGCCCAGCTTAGAAACCCGACCATCCCAGACACCAGTGGAGGAAGTCCTGGCGTTGGTGCAGCCCTGAAGAATCTCTGGATCGATTCGATTGCATCTAGTCCATTGCATCCTGCGATC
>JBIIME010000009.1:0-30919 GCA_044338175.1 Rhodoluna sp. | reverse complement strand
GAATAACCTTTACGGTCTCAGGGGTTGCGGCAACCCTAGATTCCGCTTCCTGCTCAGCTACTACACCAATTAACGACACGTTGCTCCTTTGTAAGCTTTCTACAGATTATTTTCTCGTACCAAGAGAACCATCTAAAACTACCTCTATTCCTTGATCTTTTTGTGGTTCATGAGGTGTAGCACTTGAGGCAGAAGTGCTACACTTTTCAACATGCCCACTACCAGGCCCCGACACATGATCACTGAAACTGATCAGCTCAGCATTGCTCTTGCCCAAGCGGAAAAGCTTTGGCCTGAGCTTGCCGGGCAGCGCACCCTTTTGCTGCGTAAGGTTCTGGAAGTTGGAATCGAGACCATAGAACAAGAAGCTAACCAGAAGGCTAAGGGCAGAATTGCCGGTATTGAGAAGCTAGCTGGATCCATGCCTGGAGTCTGGCCGGCAAACTGGAAACAAGAATTGGCAGAAGATTGGCCCAGCTAGTTGTTTTGGACGCCAGCGCACTCATTGCCTTGGCCTCAGACACAGACCCAAATCACAGCTGGGCTCTAGGAATGTTTCGGGACACCGCCGGCTTTGGAATTCAAATGACTGCGCTAACTCAAGCTGAAGTTTTGGTTCATCCAGCCCGTGCTGGCAAGCTAGAAAAGTTTCTGAAGTTGATTGGCGCACTGGGCCTAGAAATTACACCAATCAAGGAATCAGACTCCAGTCAAATTGCAAAAATTAGAGCAGCGACTTCTCTCAAGATGCCAGATGCTGTTGTTCTTAGCCAAGCAATCAAAGTTTCCGGTTCTATTGCCACAACAGACAAAAAGCTGGCAAGGGCTGCCAAAGAAAAAGGTGTAGGGGTTTTTAGCCCAGCTAGTTAGTTGGTTCTAACACTCAACAACGTTTACAGCCAGTCCACCCATTGAAGTCTCTTTATACTTTGTGGACATATCCACGCCGGTCTGTCTCATGGTTTCAATAACAGTATCCAAAGAGATTTTGTGATCACCATCACCCATCATCGCTAACCTCATGGCGGCAACCGCAGTGCCAGCGGCAATGGCATTTCTTTCAATACATGGAAGCTGAACAAAGCCACCCACTGGATCACAAGTAAGGCCTAGGTTGTGCTCCATGGCAATTTCTGCAGCGTTCTCTATTTGCTCGTTGGTCCCGCCAAGCACAGCGGTAATTCCTGCAGCGGCCATAGAGCAAGCTGAACCCACTTCGCCCTGGCAACCGGCTTCTGCCCCAGAAATAGAGGCGTTCAACTTATAGAGCGCGCCAATAGCCCCAGCGGTCAACAAGTAATCGCGCGCAATCTTTTCATCGCTTATTCCACGGAACTGGTTAGCAAAGTATGCAACGGCAGGAATGATGCCGGCGGCGCCATTGGTTGGTGCCGTAACCACCCGCATCCCCGCGGCATTTTCTTCGTTAACTGCAATAGCGAAGGCTTGCAGCCATTCGGCGGTTAGATCCCCTGCACTGTTTTCGCTCTTGGACATCTCCGCGAGGCGCTCTGTCATGCCCCGAGCCCTACGTGGGACGTTCAAATACCCAGGCAAGACTCCTTCGTTGCTGAGCCCTGATTGAATACAGGCCTTCATGGCAGACCATATAGCGGTAAGCCTTGCGTGAACAGCTTCTTCGCCGTGAATTGCCACCTCGTTGCGATAAGCAATCTCGGCGATCGATACCGCGTGGGATTCAGCATGAGCCATCAACTCAACAGCGGAATTGAAAGGGTATGGAACATCCGTAAGGGCCTTGAGGGTTTCTGTTTCACCTTCAATAAAGCCGCCGCCGACCGAGAAGAACACTGAGCCGTGAACAAGGTCATCGTTGCTGAAGGCTTGGAACCGCATTCCGTTTGAGTGCTTAGTCAATCTCTCTTTTCGCTCAAAAACCAAGTCGCTTTCGCTAAAGGTCAACATCTGCCCAAGAAGCGAAATCTGCTTGTTGGCCTTGGCGTTCTCGTAAAGTTTTAGAACTTCCATCGGATTGCAATCTTCTGGTGTGTCACCTGCAAGACCCGCTACCAAAGCGTTGGTTGTTCCATGTCCCGCGCCAGTAGCGGCCAAAGATCCATAAAGAGTTATTTGCACCCGAGTTATCTCTTGGGGATTTTCAAGCTCCAGCGCAAAAGCGCGAGCTGCTCTCATAGGTCCCACGGTGTGAGAAGAGGATGGACCGATTCCTATTGTGAAGAGATCAAGTGTTCCTACATACGCCATTGCATCTCCTCTGAGGAAAAGATTACTACCTGTTCGGTGTGCGAAGAGCGTTAAAAGAGTGCTGCCCCCGATTCCAGTTCAGGGGAGAAATGGAATCGGGGGCAGACAATTTTTATTTACCGCAGTTGCATCCTGAGCCCTCAGTCTTAGCTGAGCATAGGCAAAGGTCACCGCAGTTACATGTAGTTTCTGCCATTGGAACCTCCTTATTTAGTCTGTCGGTTTTGAGTGATCTCATAGATCTTTAAGAGCTCCTCTTGGAGCTGCTTTTGGACCTTGGGGTCCTTGGATACCATCATGTGCTTCACGTGTGTTGCTAGGTGGTTTTCCACCAACAACTTGTTCAGAGACCCCAGGGACTTCTGAATTGCAAGTGACTGGGTGATGACGTCCATGCAGTAATCCTCGGACTCGATCATCTTTTCAAGGCCCTTTAGTTGGCCCTGAAGGATCTTCGACCGGTGGATTGCTCTTTTCTTGATTTCTGGGATCACAAAATAAGCATACCCCCCTGGGGTATTAAGTCAAGTCCCTCTTATGAACATCTATTGAGGGTTACTCAAACCTCAGAGCATCAATTGGCTCTAGCTTGGCCGCAGTTCTCGCCGGCCAAACTCCGAATACCACTCCAACTAGCAAGCTAAAGCCAAGGGCCAGCACAACAGTGTCTAGCTTTATTGCAAAGACCCAGTCGCCAAGAATGGCCAAGAAGAAAGCTGCTATCTCCCCAAGGATCAGTCCAACAACGCCACCAGCTAACGAGAGCACAATTGCCTCAATTAGGAACTGCGTCAAAATGTTGGATTGCTTAGCTCCAATAGCCCTTCGGACACCAATCTCCCTGGTTCTTTCTCGAACCGAAACCAGCATTATGTTCATGATTCCAATGCCACCAACAATCAAGCTAATTGCCGCGATTCCAGTGAGCAACAATCCCAGGGTGTCAGTGATGGAACTAACCGCTGCAATCAAAGAGGCCTGGTTGGTTATTGTGTAACGAGCTTCAGTGTCTGTACCAATCCCATATCTTTCTCTAAGCAAACTATCTGCGGTAACTTGCAGAGCGTCCACTTGTTCAGGAGTATTTGCTTGAATCACAATGCTAGAAACATATGGATACTGGCTAAAAAGTTTTCTGGCAGAGTCCAAAGTGACGTAGACCCGACCGCCGGTTCCAAAACCTGCCTGGTCATCCAGCACACCAACCAACCTAAAGTCCTGCCCGTTTAGCTTCACGGTTTGACCGAGCATGTCGGCAGTTAGTCCAACATCATTTGCTGCGTCAGCACCGAATACTACGTCTTTGGCAGTTTGGGCAAATGAACTGCTCGACAGATACGAACCCAGTGCAATCTCTGGCTTTACGGCTTCGAAGTACTTCGAGGACACTCCAACTAATCGAGCGTTTACTCTTATGTCTCCGGTTGCAATAGTGCCCTCGTTTTGAGACTGAACGAACATTACAGAGACGTTCTCAAGTTCAGCCAGGGCGTTAGCATCGAGCTCAGTCAGAGCATCCGGAGCCAGAGCGGTGATGTTGAGCTGGTTGGTTCCAAGAGTTGCTAGCGATTTGTTGATACCTTGCGATGCGCCATCAACGATTGAGGTCAGGGCCACGATGGCGGCAACGCCAATTACTACCCCGAGCATGGTCAATAAAGACCTGACCTTGGTGGCCCAAATTCTGTTCAGCGCTAAAGCGGCCGTTCCAAGTAGGTTCAATTGGCACCTCGCTCGTCACGTTCTATCTGGCCATCTCTCAAAAAGACCCTTCTTGGAGCACTGGCCGCAATTTCGAGATCGTGGGTGATCAAAACAATCGTTCTACCTTCTCTATGGAGGTCTTTCAATAAATCAATAACGGCCGCTCCGGTTTTGGAATCCAGAGCACCGGTTGGCTCATCGGCCAAGACAATGTCTGGGCCGGTAACCAATGCCCTTGCGATAGCAACTCTTTGCTGTTGGCCGCCAGATAAACGGTTGCGGTCAAAATTCAACCGGTCTCCAAGGCCTAGCTTGGTAAGCATCTCTGATGCTGACTTCTTGGCTTGCTTGGAACTAATGCCTTGATACAAAAGTGGCGCCATTACGTTTTCGATTGCGGTGGTGTTTGGAAGCAGTTGAAACTGCTGAAAGACAAAACCGATTGCCTTGGAGCGAAGACTGGTTAGTTGATTATCGGTGAGTTCGTTAGTTGGGTCTCCTGAAATCAATACCGTTCCAGCACTTGGTCTATCTAGGCAGCCAATTAGGTTCATCATGGTGGACTTACCACTTCCAGATGGACCCACAATGGCAACAAATTCACCACGCTCAATAACCAGATCAACACCATCTAGGGCAGTAGTGATTTGATCGCCAACTAAATAATCGCGGCGAACCTTGTCTAACCGAACAACTTCATTAGCCATTGTTTCCGGCTCCGCGCGGAGGGCCGAATTGAACTGGGCTTGGAACATCTCCTGCTAGACCGATGATGACAAGATCTCCTGCTTGAAGACCTGAGGTTATCTCAACAAGACTGTCTCCCCTGGTGCCAAGCTCAACTTCTACTGTGGTTACGCTCTGGCCACCAGAAGCTCCAGTAACCAAAATCTGAACCTCTGGAAGCTCGCCAATAAGTGCGCTAAATGGAACAGCTAGCACGGATCCAGAGCGCTCAACTTCAATTTCGGCAGTTGCGCTCATTCCAAAGCGAGCACCTGTGGGAATCTCAGTTACTTCAACCAAAACCTCATACTGCTTGATACCACTTACAGACCTTGCGACCTGACCGATAGAGATAACGGCACCTTCAAACACCGCATCGATAGCGTCTAACTCGATGCTCGCTTTTTGGCCGATGTCCACTAGATCAGCGTCGTATTCGCTGGCAAAAACAGAAACTACCGGCACAGCGCTTCCAACACTCACTACCTGTCCAGAAGTTCTTAGTCCCTCAGAGGTATCGACCGAGCGAACAATTCCGTCAGCGATAGCACGAACCTGGGTCGGAATACCAAGCGCAGAGTTGAAGCTAAAAAGTAAATCTCCCTCTGCAACCTCTTGACCCTCAGTTACTTCAATTTGGTTGATTTCCAAACTGACACCAAATTGGGCCGGCACTGCCTGCGATCCGTTAGCCGAAACAAGAATTGGTTGCTGGCTAGGGCCGTAGGCCAAAAGCTGCGACTCGGCTAATTGACCATTAGCGCCAACGGTCTTCACAACAGCAGTTGGAGTGACCTCATAGGTTTCATACTGGGTTTGTTCAGTAAGAGCCGGAATAGCTATTGATGCGATGACTGCAATCAAAATAACGGCCAATCCCGATAGCCATAACCAGCGGCGCTTTTTCATCTCTTGGTCTCCTAAAGACTTTTACTGGGAATCAAAACATCCCTCTAACTACAATCTCTCACAGAATCCCGATAGTTGGCTGTTAGAGGGGCTTGCTCAAGTTTGACTCAGTATCGAGAAGCTTGCCAAGGCTAACAACGAATCGCACGCTCAAAACCGCAATCAATAGAGCCACGCTCCCAGCAATAAAGTAGGGCATCCGAAGTCCAAACGAAGCGATGAAGCCTCCAAGCAAAGAACCAATTGGCATAAGCCCCCAAACCAGAGTCCTCCTGGTTCCATGGATTCTTCCAAAGAGCTCATTAGGAATGATCTGGTGATAGGTGGACATCAATAAAACGTTCCACCAAGTCACCGTGATTGACATAAACAAACCCACCAGGGCAAAAAAGACAACGTTTGGTGAGAATCCAGTCATTACAGCCGCCAAGCAAAAGGCAATCATCGAATAGGCCATGACGGTAGTTCGGCCAAACCGTTCGGATACCTTGGGGGCCGTAATCGAGCCAAGAATTGCCCCGATAGCTGGCACCACAAAGACAAACCCAAACCACACCGGCTCCACGGCTAACTCTTCCGTCAGAAACAGCACAACAGTTGAAGAAGTGGCAGCTGAGAACATGCCTACGCTGGCGGTGAGAATCACTAGCTTCATTAGGGTCTTGTTCTCATAGAGATACTTGATGCCAAAGCGAATATCTGCCCAGAACTTTGTTGGCTCAGTTGGCTCATTGTTTTCGTCCACGGCGATAGCTTTTTTGAAGTTTCCTGGAATCATCAAAACCAGAACCGCAGCCACCAAAATTCCAGCACTTCCCAAAACAAAAGGTAAAGCAATAGCCGCTGTGAACAAGATTCCACTCAATGGTGTTCCAACAAACTCGCCGACTGTCACGGCGCCAATTTCTAGCCTGGCGTTACCTCTTTCAAGGTGTTTGGTTTTTAGAATCTGCGGAATCATGGACTGTGCCGTGGTGTCGTAGAGAACCTCAGCTGCGCCAATCACAAAAGCGACAAAATACAAGATAGGAATCGTTACAACATCCAGCGCCACCGTGACCGCTAGAAACGCTGCCATCAAGAACCGAATGGCGTTAGCCGTTGCAAGAAGTAATCTGCGGTCAATTCGATCGACAATTCCGCCAATAGGAATAGCAAACAGAAGCCATGGCAACATGACTAACGCGGCCAGGATTGAGATAACCACAGGATCTTTGGTTAGTGTCGCAGCTAACAAGAGTGCCGAAGTCTTGAATAGACCATCAGCTAGGTTGCTTGCTAGAGATGCGGACCAGAGCCTATTGAAGGCAGGTCCTAAAGACTCTGCTTTAGTTTTGGGCTTTGACATCAGAGCTTCAACTTTACTGGAGTGAAATCAAGAGCTCTCTTTATCGAGGTTAGGGTTATAGAGAGGGTGGTTTGAATGAGTGATCTAGATGCAGTTGGCACCAAGGATAATTGGCGTTGCTGGTTGTGCGATGCCCCGGTTGACCCAGACGCTTCAGTCAACTCCGACCTAGGCCCAAGCGCCGATAGCTATCAAGATGCCAAGGGCAAAAAAGGAAGTGTTGCAACAGAGCGCCTTGCTCACAGGGCTTGCAATACCAAGCGCGGCAAGATTGCACCGGTTGTCTCCTGGTCCAACGATCTGTTGGTTTCTGACCCAGCTCCTATTTTTGAAACAGTAGAGCGCCTACTTAGAAAAGGAGGCCGCGAAGCGGTCGCTAGGTGCCCTAGCGAACAAGATGCCGAGCAAGCATCAAGTTGGTTACTTGATCGACTCTCAAGACTCGCTCCAGGAGTGGGATTTGCAACAGAGATTTCTGCAGGCGGCGGACAGTTCCTAATCAAGCTAAGCGTTGACTAAACAGTTCCATCACTTAGACCTTGAAGAACTGTCTTGGCGCGGATTCGTAGCTCTGGTAAGTCGCTGAGTCTGGTCAGACCATTTACCTGCTGACTCATTCGGTGGTTCTTCGAGAACTGCGCTTTGTGACGATCTAAGAAATCCCAATACAAAGTCGTAAACGGACAAGCATCATCACCAACTCGCTTCTTTGGATCGTACTCACATCCCTTGCAGTATTGAGTCATGCGAGAGATATATGCACCACCTGCTGCATAGGGCTTGGTCATGAGCCTTCCCCCGTCGGCATGGACTCCCATGCCGATGATGTTTGGAACCATTACCCAATCCGCAGCATCTATGAATTGCTCTCGCATCCAATCCAAAAACTGCTGTGGATTGGTTCCCGTAACCAGAGCAAGATTGCTAAGGATCATCAATCTTGGAATGTGATGGGTCCAGGCTCTGGTTTCCACTTGGGCAACAACTTGTTTGACGCAGTTCATTTTTGTCTTGGAAGAATCAACAAAAAGCGGCAAGAGCTCTTTCTTGGCAGCAAGTCCGTTGAGCTCTTTGTATTCGGGCCCTAGGAACCAATACATACCGTTTATATACTCCCGCCAGCCAATGATCTGGCGAATAAAGGCCTCAACTGACTCGATTGGAGCTAAATCTTGGTCATACCTCTTTATAGCGGCCGAAATAACCTCATCCGCAGTCAATAGCCCATTATTCAAGTACGGACTCAATAGGGAATGGTGCAGCGACCAATCATCCAAAGTGACGGCATCCTCGTAAGGACCAAAGCCAGCCAAGTGGTTATCTAAGAAGTTCTTTAGCTGCTTTAGAGCGCCAGCTCTGGTGGTGGCCCAGCTATCAGTTGGCTCATAGCCAAGTTCCCTAGCTACCTCTTTATCTATCTCATCTCTTGAGTGAAGCAGTCTTTTTGGCCAGGTGTAGTTTTTTGGAGGCGGTAACCGGTTTTCAGCATCGAAGTTCCATCTACCCTCAACTGGTTTGTTTCCCTCAACCAAGATGTTCAGTCTTATCCTTTGAGCCCGGTAGAAATTCTCCATAACAAAGCTCTTTTGGCTTTCGGCCCAGCTGGTAAATAGTGCTCTAGGCGTCAAGAAGAAGTCGTTATCAACAAACTGCACACCCAGCTTCTTTATCTGCGCGAACTGTTTGTGTGAAGAAGGCTCCGCGCAAAAAACCGGAAGCTTTCCATACTCTGCTTGAGCCTTCTCTATACCCGCAGGAGTTGACTTTTCTTTGAGATACAAAACCTTGAAGCCCTTGGCTTCCAAGGCCGAAA
Organism: Rhodoluna sp.; assembly: GCA_044338175.1. Classification (GTDB taxonomy): domain Bacteria; phylum Actinomycetota; class Actinomycetes; order Actinomycetales; family Microbacteriaceae; genus Rhodoluna. The sequence goes on along the minus strand of JBIIME010000009.1, from coordinate 22,193 downwards.
CAAAATGCCTTGCAGAAGAAATCAAAAAGAACAGTCGTTCTTTATGCCAAGGCCGACCCTTGATCATTCTTTCGCTTTCAACCAGCAACACTAGGTCGGTCTTAGTGTTAGCTTTCTTTAGAACACCTTTTTCGGTGTTTAGGTGATCAAAAGGAAGAAGAAGTATGCGTTCAAAAGAATGCTTGGAGGTAGCGATAATCTAGCCCCTGCACTTTTCAGAGCAATACTTTACGTTTTCCCAGTCCTTGGCCCACTTCTTACGCCACTCGAATCCTCGACCGCAGCGCAAGCAAGTTTTTGGCTCAAAGCCGTTTTTGGTCTTTGGGGTTGGACTCATGGCTCAAGCCTAATAAGGCCGCAAGGCCAGTGTTAGATAACGCCAGCTAGGTTCATGGTCACAAGCAGCATCACAATTCCACCAATACGGTAAACCCACTTAAGCTTCGGTCTCCGGATGAAGCGAACCTCGTCCTTTATTCCCTCGCGGCCAAGCATCGCGAAGACAGCTAGGAACAGCATCGGGATTGGCAATAGTGCGAAGGACCAAAGCGCTAGATCTGGGCTAGTTCCAAACCACATTCCAACGACCGAGGTGGTAGCTGAGGCTACCAACAGGGCGAATGCCAGTCCTGGGATTCCTGTGGGTAGCAGTCTCCAGATCCAAGGGAAATTCTTGAACCGGTCTGAGTAGAACCCAATGATTGTCGGCAAAATAAATAGTGCGCTACCTACCCAGACTTGCCAGACGTTACCCATCAACGCAGCGGTTACGAAGATAAACACAGACAAGCGGAAAGCAACAGATATCCACTTTTGAGGAGGATCGGTTTCGTCAACGTCGGTTGGGTGAAGCGTGTCAAGACGCTGTGGGAAGAACCTTGCAACTCCCTCTTCCAAAATCACGCGCAGCATGATTGCCCCGGCAACCGCAAAGGCAAAGTCGTTTACGTGGTTGGCTACCGCCAGAGTGGTTCCAGCTAGGGCTGGCAGTGTGCCAATCATGGAAGCGGTCACCCAACCACCAATGAAAGGCAGAACTACAAAGTCAACTATTCTCTCCCACCAGTAACCATCACCTGGCTCCGGTTCTTTTCTAAAGGCTCGGAAAGCGTTAGCAAGTAGTGCCGGGCCGTAACCTACGATAATCACACCAAGCAGAAGTCTTGTGTCTTCAATCGAGAGCGCTCCGTGCATTACCAGTGTGGTTACAACAAACAAAGTTGTCGAAACAAAACCGGCAAAGGCATCGAAGATACCAATTACCGCAATCACAATCAGCCACTGCCACTGCGGCGGAGCAACATCTGTGGTGTTAGACAGTGCCGACCAAACGGCAACTATTGCACCAAACAAGGTAGGCAGTATTGAGAAGGAGCCAAGACTTGCCCGAAGGTACGCACCGTCTACCAAAATCTTTGAGAACAATGGTGAGAATCTCGCCGAACGAACGGCTAGAGCAATAGTTGGCTTATCCATAAAGTTAAGCCACTTCTGCTTCCAAATCTTCCAGCGATCTCCGCGGCCTCGACGACGGTTCTTGTATTTCTCGTGAGCAGCATCGATGGTTGCAATTGATCCAGCATCACCGCCACCACTTGAGCCACCGCCTCCGGTGGAGCCTCCTCGAGCACCACCGGCAGCTGCAGCTGCAGCTGCAGCAGCAGCTGCTATTGCGCCAGCAACAGCACCGACTTCTCCAATTGTTGAAGTTAGAGCAGTAACACCTTCTGGAGTTGCAAGTGGATCAAAAGGCACAGGTGGAGCAGAGTCATCGCCGGATGCACCGATAGCTGGATTAGGAACCGGAGCACCAGGAACCAATGGCGCGGCTGGTTCTTCTGGTTCTTCGGGTTCTGGGGTGACAGTTGCTGGTGGTGTAACTGATGCAGGAGGCGTAACAGTAGCTGGTGGGGTAACAGTTGTTGGCGGAGTAACGGTTCGTGGTGGCGTAACCGTTCGTGGCGGGGTAACAGTTGTTGGAGGGACGGCAACTACTGGAGCGCTAGCTGTTGTGAATGTAGTGGTTCCAAACTCACTTTCACCAATTGCGTTTCTGGCAAGAACGCTGACGTTGTAGCGAGTTCCGTCATTCAAGTTTGATATGGAACAGGTTCGTGAGGTAACCCCGGAGCAGACAACGTTTCCATTGACCAATACGTCATAGTTGGTGATTGCGCTTCCACCGTTATAGGTGGGTGTGCTCCAGGTCACAACCGATGAATTTCGTGAACCACTTGCCGCAGCTACGGTTCTAGGCGAGGTTGGTGCAGTTGCGGCAACAACAAGCTCTGGGTCAGATGTAATCTGAACCTCAATGCTGCCATCAACAGTTGCTCGCTTTAATGGAGTTACTACACCGTCAAGAACCTGGTAAACCATAGCACCGGCCTTGATTCCTGAGTTATTCAACGTAACGGTGATTGGCTTACGCGCTCCATTGCCGTTAGGGATGAAGTTTGTGTCTGGAACAGTTGCGGTAGGACCAGTTCCAAGCAGCCAAGACACCACAATGGAGAAGAAGTAGTTATTTTCTTGACCAATCAACTGCTGTTGACGATAAGCATCCTTGAAGTATCGAACCGAAATCACAGTTCCGGTCGGCAAGGTGCCGCCAGGAATCTGGATTCTCGCACTAGATCCGGAAGGGTTGTGAGTAATCAGGGTGTCGATGTCGGTAGCAGGATCAGAGGTAAAGGTGGTGGCTGTTTCTAGAGCTGCTTCATCCACGCCAGCGAACGAGCTTTGTACCCAGCGGGCATACAGGGTAGAAGTTGCTAACGGCTGGTGCGGTGCTCCAGCAGCGCCAACCATGTTTCCGTCAGTTAGGGCATCAAACCAGCCCAGGAACCTAAAGTTTGCTCGAGTCGGGGTTGGCAAAGTAGTGCTGGTTCCTCGCGGCACCAACGCCTGGGAGGTTGGGCTAGGTCCGTTTTGGGCGTTATAGGTAAGTGTGTAGTTTCCATCTACCCACTTCGCGTACAAGACTCCGGTAGCTGTTGGCTGGTAGTTGGAAACTACCGATCCACCAGCAGTAGTAGACCAACCGGCAAATGTGTAACCGTCTTTCACTTGGTCAGTGAGAGTTGGCAGCGTTAGGTTTCCAGTTCCAACCGTGTAGCTCGAATCTGCGACAGAGGAACCGGTCGCACCTTGCCAGTCGTAGACAATCTTGTAAACGTTTGGAGTCCAAATGGCCTCGAAGCCAAGTGCTTGGGTACCAACCGTGAAGGTCGAACCCTGACTGTACTTAGTAGTCCCGTTATCTGGGCTCCAACCGGCGAAAGTGTATCCAGTGCGTGGACCAGGATCTGGCATGGTCAAGAGTTGACCGATTGTGCCTGGAGTAATCGATACTCCAGCACTTCCACCTGCCGCGTTGAAGATGAACGAGTACGGCTCTGCAGTCCATTTTGCGTAGAACAGGTAGTTTGTTTCAACAACGTTGACCTGTGATCCGGCTGCGCGAACTGTGCCAAGCTGATCAATCCAGCCACCGAAGATGTAACCCGGTCTAGTTGGGGCTCCGCGAAGAGTGATTAGTTCATCCGGAGTACACAAACCAGCAGTGTCACACTCGGCATCAACATCGGTGGTTTCAACATCTGAAACCGCCTTGGTTCCACCACCGAATGAGTACCTGACGTCGTGCAGCTTCACCCATTGGGCAGTGAATACCGGTACCGCTTCGGTCAGCACATACGTATCACCCGATCGGTAAGTGGTTGTTCCATCACTCCAACCAAAGAATAGGTATCCGGTTCCGCTAACCGTAACCGTAGTTCCTGAAAGGTTTGGAAGCGTAATCGTCGAGCCAAACTTCCCGGTTAAGGAGTCCGGGCTAGGCCAGCCAGCAATGGTCTCGGAACTAGCGATTCCCTTGCTGTAGCTATAGCCAATGTCTTTTAGGTTCCAGATAGCAAACAGGTTCTCGTTATTGAAAGTTGCGAAGCTGTTTGCAACAGCTGTGGACGAGCCTTGAGTTTGCGACCAGCCCCCAAAGTTATAGCCGGTTCTGGTGAAACCTGAAGACGGAAGCGTGACAAGTGAGTTTCCAGAGGTGTAGCTAGTTGGCGCTCCTGACAGGCTTCCCGAACCACCGTTGAGGTTGTAGGAAATTGTGTAGGTATTGGCAGTCCACTGCGGGTAGAAGTTAACATCTGCTGCCTGAACTTCAACGGTATCTCCAGAGTTCATCGCCGTACCGGTTCCAGATGACGAAGTCACCCAACCAGCGAAGGTATAGCCAGACCTACCCAACAAACCGGAGTTTCCAAGCAAGGAGATCTCGTGACCGATGTTGTAGTTTCTAGAGTCGACTGGAACCGATCCTGAGTTAGCGGCTCCTGCGTTATAGATAGCGCGGTAGTTCACTGGAGTCCACTTGGCATAGACAGTGTGGTTGGTCGTCGGTACGTACTTGGTGGCGTTATTGAGTGTTACCGCAGTAGTCAAACCAAGGTCGGTGAACCAACCAGCGAATGTGTAGGCGGTTCTTGTTGGAGTTGGAAGGGTTATTCCAGTTCTAGCAATGTCAGTTTCATAAGTGGTGCTCGAAGTAGAAGCTCCACCGGTAGCACCGTTGTACTGATAGACCACGGTGTAAGTTCCGGCCTTCCACCTTGCGTGCAGAGTGAAGTTAGAGGTTTGGCCGTGGGTGTAAGGGAAGCTAACTACTGTTCCGGTCTCAGTTGTGGCCCAACCTAAGAACTCAAAACCTGGATAGCTAGGATCAGCTGGTTTTGAAGCTGATGAAATTGCCGCACCGGTAGTTGTGGTGCGAGAAATTGTTTCCCCAGAGCCATCGTTTAGCTGATAAGTGACATTGAGTGTGTTTGCACTCCAAATCGCGTAGAGAGTAAAGCCTGAGGTGTCAGCTGGTGCGTAGCCACTGCCTGCGAAGCTGACCACAGAGCCGTCGATGGTTCTAGACCAGCCCAAAAGTGTGTAACCGGCTCGGGTTGAAACCGGAGCAGAAGAAATGGATCCGCCGGTGAACATTGAGCCATCAGAAACACTAGATCCACCCTGGGCGTTATACACAATGGTGTTGCTGTTAGCACTCCAAATTGCATAGAGGGTAAAGCTGCTGGTGTCAGCCGGAGCGTAACCGCTGCCTGCGAAGCTAACTACCGATCCGGTTGTGGTTCTTGACCAGCCAGAAAGTGTGTATCCAGATTTTGTTGAAACAGGTGCCGAAGAAATCACTCCCCCGGTAAGCACAGTGCCATCAACAACGCTCGATCCACCTTGTGAGTCGAAGCTGACGGTGTTGGTGTTTGGGTTCCAAATGGCATAGAGAGTAAATCCGGCAGTGTCGTTCGGTGCATAACCGCCAGTGAAGCTAACTACCGAACCGGTTGTTGTTCTTGACCAGCCAGAAAGCGTGTATCCAGCGCGGGTGGAGACAGGCGCGGAATCAATCGAACCCGCGGTGAGCATCGAGCCATTTGAAACGCTTGATCCACCCTGAGCGTCATAAACGATGGTGTTCAAGTTCGCGGTCCATTTAGCGTAAAGAGTAAAGTCACCGGTTTGACCGTGAGCATAGGAGAAGCTAATTGCGGAGCCAGTTAGGTTGCTGTCAGCAAACCAACCGGCGAAAGTGTATCCCGCGCGAGTTGGAGCTGACGGTGCAGCCGAGATTGAAGCGCCGGTTGTTGTAGTGCTTGCGGTGACTAGTGATCCGCCATTGGAGTTGTATGTGACATCTAGGGTGTTTGCGCTCCAAATCGCGTAAAGAGTAAATCCAGCGGTGTCATTTGGTGCGTAGCCGCTGCCTGCGAAGCTAACTACATCTCCGGATGTGGTCCTGGACCAACCAGAAAGCGTGTAACCAACTCGGGTAGAAACCGGCGCCGTTGCAATTGATCCAGCAGTGAACATTGAGCCGTTTGCAACAGTTGTTCCACCCTGGGCATCGTAAACAATGGTGTTGCTGTTCGCACTCCAAATTGCATAGAGGGTAAAGCCTGCGGTGTCGTTCGGAGCGTAGCCGCTACCTGCAAAGCTAACTACTGAACCGGTTGTGGTTCTGGACCAACCAGTGAGGGTGTATCCGGCGCGGGTAGAAACCGGAGCGGAAGCAATTGAGCCAGCGGTAACCATGGATCCGTTTGCAACCGATGATCCACCCTGGGCGTCGTAAACAATGATGTTGCTATTGGCGCTCCAAATTGCATATAGGGTAAAGCCTGCGGTGTCGTTCGGTGCGTAACCGCCGTTAGCGAAGCTAACAACTGAACCATCGGTGGTTCTGGACCAACCGGTAAGGGTGTAACCGGCTCTTGTTGATGCTGGTGCTGTGGCAATTGATCCGCCGGTAAGCACGGTGCCGTTAGAAACATCAGTTCCACCCTGCGAGTTGTAGACAACGGTGTTCGAGTTCGCGCTCCACTTTGCAAATAGCTCAACCGCACCTTGGATAGTCACATCGTCCTGATCGCTGTAGCTGGTTCCACCACCATCGGCCTGGGTAGCCCAACCGGCAAAGGTGTATCCAGTTCTGACAAAGGCGTTTGCATTTAGTTCTGTTGCAACATCAGTGACAATCAGCTGGCTGTCAACGCTTCCACCAGTTGCGTTGTTGCCATTGAAGTTAACGGTGTTTGTGTTAGCACTCCATCTTGCATACATAGTGAAATCAGCTGTGTCACTTGGTGAGTAACCAGGGCTTGCGAAGCTAACTACCGAACCGGTTGAGGTTCTGGACCAGCCCAAAAGGGTGTACCCGGTGCGAGTGGAAACCGGAGCCGTTGCAATCTTCCCTCCGGTTACAACCGAACCGTTAGAAACACTAGAGCCGCCTTGCGCATCGTAAGTAACCGTGTTTGTGATTTCTGCCCAGATGGCGTAGAGAGTGAATCCTGCGGTGTCAGCTGGTGCGTAGCCGCCTGCGAAGCTAACTACCGAACCGGTAGTTGTTCTGGACCAGCCAGAAAGCGTGTATCCAGCTCGGGTTGACACCGGAGCTGTTGCAATTGATCCGCCGGTGAGCATGGAGCCGTTTGAAACGCTGGAACCACCCTGTGAGTCGTAGATGATTGTGTTCGAGTTAGCGGACCAAATGGCATATAGAGTAAATCCGGAAGTGTCAGCTGGTGCGTAGCCGCTACCTGCGAAGCTAACTACCGAACCGGTAGTTGTTCTGGACCAACCAGAAAGTGTGTATCCAGCTCTAGTTGGTGCGGGTGCGGTGGCAATTGATCCGCCGGTGAGCATGGAGCCGTTGGCAATAGTGGTTCCGCCCTGGGAGTCATAGACGATGGTGTTCGAGTTCGCCGACCAGATCGCATAGAGAGTAAATCCGGCGGTGTCGTTCGGAGCATAGCCGCTGCCCGAGAAGCTAACTACCGATCCGGTAGATGTTCTGGACCAACCAGAAAGTGTGTATCCAGCCCTGGTGCTTACCGGCGCGGTGGCAATTGGTCCCCCGACATTCATTGTTGTACTAGAAACACTGGATCCACTTTGAGAGTCATAAGTCACATGGACAACAACAGCAAGATTTGCAGAAGAGGATGTGACTGTTGCGGTGGTTCCGTTGAGGCTGTTTGTCACAACCACCGTGTATGCAGCAGCGTCCGCAGCCACAACATTCGCAATTGTGTAACTCGAAGATGTTGCTCCTGAGATGTTGGAGCCAGCTTTCTGCCACTGGTAGCTCAACACACCATTATCAGTTTTCGATGCTCCAATAGAGAACGTTACGGACTGCCCAAAGACTATTGATTGTGAAATGGGTTGAGTTTCGATAGTTGGAGTAACGGCTGGTAAGTTTGTGGTTACCGCTGCCTTTACTCCTTCATCGGAGTTACCGTCTGTTGAGCCAGTGATCGCGCTAACGCTAACGTAGTACTCAGTGCCGTGGGCGATTCCCGGGAAGTTACTAGCGTTGATTGTGGCTGAGGTTCCGGACACGCCAACAATTACCACTCTTGCGTCGCCAGTTCCTGGGGAGTCGTAAACCCGAAGGGTGTAGGTGACGGCATCAGTAATTGCCGTCCAGGAGACCCCAATCGACTTGAGGGTGTTGGATGTAGCGGTAAGAGTGGGAGCAGCTGGTCGATCAAGTTTTGCAGGAGTAACAGAGAAGCTTTGCTGGACCTGTGATGCTGCAGCAAAGGATGTGTTTCCAGCCTGGTTTGCGTTTATTACACAAGTACCAACACTCTGGTAAGTAACCACGCCTGAACTAATTGAACAAACTGCGGAGGAACTGCTTGCAATTGTGAAGGTAACTGTTAGTGAAGAGCTTGCCGTTGCTGTGGGGGTGTATCCGGTCGAGCCAACTCGAGGATTGCTAGGTGCCGTTGAAGTAAAGCTAATGGTCTGATCAGACTGGATGTTATAAGTTCCGGTTGTAGCACTTGGGGAGCCCGCTATCGCAGCTGTGCTCGGCAATACCACTGAAACCGTGAAAGTTATGGTGTGAGATCCGGTGTTATCGGAGATGCTCAAGTTGCTGAATGTAGCAACACCGGTTGTGGATGTCGTTACAGAAGTAGTTCCACTTAGGTTGCCAGCGCCTGAAGCTTTGGTAGCGGTAACTGTGTAATCGTTAGAGGATTCGTTTGAAGCAGTAAGTGAATTGGAGTATCTGTCTTGCAAGGTGACTACAGGTGGCGGGTTGAAAGCAACCGCCATGAACTTATCGAGGGTCTCATTGGTCGGCACTTGACTCAAAACAACTTTGCTTGGTACTCCATATACCGGGTCGATTAAGTCGACGGTGCTTGGTGTGAATGGGGCAGACGTTTGGCTGTAGGTCAAAGTTGCACCAGAAGCACTTAGGGCCAAACCACCAGTAACGCCATTGTTGCCGGGAAGGTTTATCTCAGCAGCGTCGATAGCGAGGTTCGCAATTGTAATTGAACCTGATGTTCCAACAACAGAGCCACTAGTTCGAAGAGCTAAAGTGTCGGTTCCCATTGGTCTCAGCGCAGCCGTGATGTTTATTGTTCCGGAGTTATCACCGTCCACCTCTCCAATTCTCACGACATCAGCAACAAGAAGATTGATTTCTGCAGCAACTAAGGAAAGTCTGCCGCTTACCTCTGTGCCCAAATTGATTTGGAGAGCATCTGTCTTTGGCGCAATCGTGACTACGCCGGAGGCAGCAGAAACCGTTGCGCTGAGAGCCATTGTGTCAGCCTTGAGTAAAACATCACCCGAGTCTGAGGTTATGGATGCCGCATTTGAAATCGAGGTTCCAAAGATTTGAATGTCACCGCCACCAGTTGAAGTTTGGTTGGCGCTGACGGTGATCGCTCCACCGTAAACAGTGATGTCTCCTGTGGATGATGTTGTCGATGCCATCGTCATGTTACTAGCATTGTTTTCTGATCCGACAATTAGGCTTCCGACCGAGACTGTAGATGAAGCGGTGGGGAAGCTTTGGGCGGCGCCAAAACTTGTCGAACTTGGAGCAAAAGTAACCATTCCTGCCGTATTCAATGACATTCTTGTGGAGTCAATCAGATCCCCAGTGGTGATAGTCAAATCGCCCCCAGTTTGACCTGTAACTGGCTTGAAAGTAAAGATACGCCCACTGTCCCGTCCCAGGCTTAGGTAATCGTCTCCGGAATCAATCGTGGTTCGACCGTTCTTGGTTTCAATTGTGAGAGAAGCAAGCCATAGACCAAATGAATCAGCTCTTGACGTTGAACCAACAATCGAAATACCCGCTTTTTCTCCACTGGCGCGCAAGGTTATGTTGTCTGTTGATGTATTACTTGGCCCAAGTAAAGCAGCGTGAACCGATGAGGATGAGGCAGAGATGTTGATTGCGTTTTCAAAGTTGGAGAAGGACTTAGTAGCTTCAAGAACACTCTTTACTGTGCCGGCGTCCTCGTAAATATCGATTCCGGCTTGGTTTGTTGTGTTATTTGTACTTGAGGTCTCGCCGTTTAGCGTGACTGTGCCAGCAAGAATATTGAATCCCGGCCTCATTTCAATTCCTGACCAGCTTCCTGAAGTCCCCCCAGTGTAGGCACCCTTCGCGGAGAAGTGACCCGTACCAGCACGAACAACAAAGTCATTTGTTTGGAAACTTGAGCCGCGGGCACCCAGTTGGATACCATGACCCGTGGTGGAGGTAGCGTTTCCCTCAGGTCTGTTGGATCCAGCAGAAGTCTCGGCGCCTCCTCCAATTGTGATGTCTGCTCCCGCTGCCGATGACTGAATAGTACTTACTTGGTTGAAGTTGCCTAAAGTAACGCCACCGTTAGAGCTTGTGGTCCAAAGGGTGATTGGTCCTCCCGCAGTTCCAAGCAACCTCGGGCTAGCTGCGCTAGCGCCATCATTAGACGTGATTCGCCCCGCTGATTTCACGAGAATACCGCCGCTACCAGCAGAGATGTTGGCGTTCAACGAAGTTGTGGCTGTGCCGAGGGCCTCTAAAGAAACCCTGTTTTCAGCCGTAGTTGTTGCGCCAATTGTCATGTTTCCTCCCGAAGAGAGAGAAATGTTGGTTTTAGCAGTCAGGGCGGCTGAGGTTGTTATGGCTCCACTGGTGAGAATCTCAATGTTTCCTGATGTTGTCTGAAGAGATTGGCTAATCGTGATCGGTGATGTGTTTACAGAAGATCCAATTGTTATCACTGATGGATTCTGTACAAACACCATTCGGTCGTTGAATGTGTATGACGTCACAGCGTAGCCATTTGCCAAAGTAGTGCCATAAGGTTGAATGCTCAACGGTCCTGCAACATTAAATCGCATTCTCACGCTCTCATGTATTTTCTCAGAAAACAACGAAAGCCCGCCTGCAAGATTGAAAGTGGTGCCGACACCATCCCCGCCCCAGATTCCAATATTTGCGGTAGCCCCGGAACCCGAAGTGAAGGTTCGTATAACTACGGAGCTTGAAGAAGTATTAGTTGAAGTAAAAGTCGCGGTTGTGCCTGATGCGCCCCAAGAATTTATTGAAAGGGGCCCGTGAGTGGCTTCTGGAGAACGATAGGCCAGTTCAAACAGAATTAATCCGCTGCCACTGTTTACGGTCGAGCCAGACATGACATAGGCGCCAGCCTTGATTTGGCTATTGTTCTCAGTTGTGCTCGAGCCTCTTACTTGAATGTCGCCCCCAGCGGAATAGATTCTGGCTCCAGTTTGAACACTTTGACCCATGGTGCCAATCTGGATCCCCACAGTACTAGTCGTGCCAGTTGTGTTGTATGTTGTGCCGAAACCAGCAGCAAAGCCTCCTGGCCTACCAGAGTCATTTACGTCAGCAATTCCTCCACCTAGAACTACGTCTCCACCACCAGTTGTTGTAGAACTACATGTCCCCGACGTTGTACATAGCTCAGATGAATTCAAGAGACGAATTACTCCACCTGCTGAGGTGTCACTGTCGGACCAAAGAATGATATCTCCGCCATTAGTTCGAATGGTTTGACTAGCGTTAATTGTGATATTTCCATTGGCCTTGAGGGTCAGATTGGAACCCGAGGTTGAGCTAGATACGCTGTTTACAACAGTTATATTCCCGGCGCTCTCGACAAGAATGCTGCGGGCGGCCATCGCAGTAACGAGGTCACTATTGAGAATATTTGCAGTGCCAGAGGTGGTCGATTGAAATACACCAGCAATAAAACTTCCGTCAGTTGGTCCAGACGATGTGATGTTAACAGCTGACGCGAAATAAGTTGGAGCTATGTCAATCGTGGTCCCCACAAAGGCATCAGCAGAGAGCGTTAGGGTCTGAGTGCTGCTTACTCCTGATTGGAACCCAATCCCGGTAAAGGTGGCAACACCATTCACTGATGTCGCAGTAGCCGATGTCACCGGTGATCCGTCTGACTGAAGCACAGATGATGTTGCGGCTGTGATTGTAACAACCTGACCAGAATCAGTTCTGTCCCCGTTGGAATCGCGAAGTTGAACGACTATAGAGCTGCTAAATGGGTCGCCAACCCGAGAAGTTGTTGGAGATTGAGTAACGGTAATTTCGGGGCCGTAGCTCAGAATTACCACTCCGGATCCGCCATCTGCACCGACGGTGTCTAAAGAGCCGCCTTCACCTCGACCCGCACCACCGCCACCGCCAGTGTTCGCTGCACCGGCCGTGGCCTGAACAGTTGAACCCGATAGATAAGCACCCCGACCGCCGCCACCTTGACCACCCGAACCTATAGAACCGTTATTTGAACCTCCACCACCACCACCGGCATAGTATGCGGACGTCCCAGTAATGCTGCTTTGAATTCCGACACCACCAGAACCTGGCCCAGTATCACCGTTAGTGTTTGAACCGATACCTCCGGCACCACCTCCTCCAGCTCCGTGAGCTAAAGTGTTGGAAGTGTTTCCACCTGCAAAACCTTGACCAGTTGTTCCTAGAGCTCCGGTCTTTAAAGTGCCCGCTCCAGCACCACCACCTGATCCTCCTGCTGCAGGGCCACCTCCAGTGCCGCCGCCTACTCCGTAGTAGGTTCCGCCACCACCGCCACCGATTGCAGTAACGCTAGAACCAACAATTGAGTCTTGACCGTTACCTCCTTTTGTCCTCTTTGGACCTGCGAGGCCACCCTGACCAACTTGAACTTTCAACGCACCTGACGAATGGCTCACGACGGGCTGGAGAACTCCTCCAGCACCACCACCACCACCACCATGAGCGGATCCATGCCCGCCGGCACCTCCACCACCACCCGCGGCGACTAAGGCCTTAAAATTGCTTTGCCCTCCGGGTGGTGTCCACCCACCGCTGGCGGTTAGGTAGGAGCGGTTAAACTTCACCCAGTTCTGGAGCGAATGAGCAGTTCCGGTCTCAACTATGGCTGAGGATGTAAATTCTGTGGAAGCCGTAGAAGCTGGAAGACTGAGGTGACGATTGCTCCCGCTTCGGTCAAGCAAAGTGCCTTGGATATACTCATTGAAGTCGTAGTGAGCGCGAAGAGTTGGGGCCCCGGTGAATGTGCCATGGGTGTGCATGGATGTCTGGATCTGGGCTTCAGTCAGCTGACTACCCCAAACCTTAACTTGATCGATGTGGCCTGGGAACTCTAGATCGCTTTGGTCTGTTCCACCAACGGTGAACAACGTTCCCGCGTTTGCAGACCTTGCCATGTCCCCTTGCCAGACCAATGCACCATCGATGTAAAGTTTCGAACTTACCCCCGTCGACATCACCCAAGCTATGTGAGTCCAACCTGAGCTTCTAATGACATAGCTCAAAACTGGCGGCGTTGTCCCTCCGTTGGCACCCAAGGAGGTAGAGGTTGTAGGCGTTGTCAGATGCAAATTGTTGTTGTACATCCAGATGGAATATCTGTTGTTTGGACCATTTTGCTGACCCAGGATTGCATGCCAGGTATTGGCAGCAGGCGAAGTTGGGTTAACCCAAGCCTCCACTGTCCATTCAGCATTCGTTGCTACCGGGATTACTTCAGTCGTTGCTGATGCATAGTTCCCTGACGTTGAAGTCTTTGACCAGGCTCTATCGTCGAGTGATGCCCACATCGCATACAGAGTTAGTGAGGCCGACTGCGTAACGTTTCCCTGGTTATTTAGATTCTGTGAACCAGTGCCGTTAGCTGCACTATTCCAGCCTCTGAATACATACCCATCTCGAGTAAAAGTGTTTTCGCTCAGAGGGGTCGCCGTTCCTTGAATGACCGTTTGGGCAGCCATGGAACCAGTGCCACCGTTTGCATCAAATGTAATCTGGTGCGTAATCGGTGAAGTTGTGATTGAACTCGATGCACTTGAAGCACTTGATGTTCCTGCTGAGTTAGTTGCAGTTACGGTAAACGTGTATGCCGTATTGGGGGTCAAGCCAGTCATCGAGATAGTTCCCGAACCCGCCTGAGTAAGGGTCCCGGTTATTCCCCCAGGCGAGGATGTTGCCGTGTATGAGGTAATTGCTGAACCACCATTACTAGTTGGCGCCGTGAAGGAAACAGTCGCAGTAGTAGTTCCAGTCGAGGTAGCAGTTCCAATAGTTGGTGCCCCGGGCGTGGTCAAGGGAGTTGCACTCACTTGATTCGACTGTGTTGATGCGCCAATTACGTTTACAGCTCTAATTCGAACGTTGTAGCTCGTTCCGTTAACTATATTTGCGGTCGAGTCTGATGCAGTGGTTATAACCAGAGGGCTTGCAGTGGATCCCGAGGTCCTAGTTTTCCAAGTTGTGCCACCGTTGGTTGAGTATTCGTAGGTGGTTGCGGCTGTGTTTGCATCGCTTGATGGAGCAGAAAACGCCACAGAGAGCGAAGCATTTCCGGCAGTTATTGAGTTGAGTGTTGGAGCACCGGGTGCGGTAGGGATTACATAACTTACTAGTACAGCTCCGCTTCGGCCATCGCCTCCCTTGTAACCCGATACTCCGAAGCCATCGTTGAAGCTACCAGCGCCTCCACCGCTTCCCCATGAAGCGCCATTACTTCCAGCGTTAGAGCCACCTCCTCCTACTCCTCCTCCGGCAGCGTTGGCACCAGCCGCTCCTCCTCCCCATTCGCCCGCTCCACCGCCTCCAGCAGCTGCGTAGTCGGTGATGCCTCGGATGGTGAATTGAACGCCGTCTCCACCCTGGCCGCCAACATAGGCACTGGGAGAGCCTCTGCCGGCGCTAGCCGCACCACCACCACCACCACCTGCCCATGCATTTTCTGAGCGACCCCAGCCTCCTTCGTATCCCTGACCAGGCGTACCTGCAGCTCCTGCGCCGTTGTAATTTGATCCTCCACCAGAGCCACCGGTTGCCGAGGCCCAGTGAGTGCCTGCACCTCGGCCTCCACCAGTCATCGTTGTCCCAAAAGCGCTTGAGTTCCCGCCAGAGGTTTGCGCGGCAGAACCGTTTGTGGTTCCAATTCCCCCCGCGCCAACGGTAATTGAGTAACTGCTGTTCGGAACAGAAATGTTATAAGAACGATTGAATCCTCCAGCACCACCACCACCACCGTGCCTCGATCCTCCAGCTCCACCACCGGCAATCACAATCACATCGGCAAGGCTTGATACCCCGGTTGGTTTTGTCCAGGTGTGTGTGCCAACTGTGCTAAAAGTTAGGACACAGTTCGCACCGACTACGCGCGCGTCAGTTATTCCATTCGAACCTTGTTGGCTTGTACAAGAACTCGTCGCGTCTGCGGAATCAGAAAACCCTCCAACCATGAGCGAGCCCAGGATTACAAATGCTGGAATTCCGAAAAGAACGGTTCGACGAAGATACTTGCGAGGCCTCCAGGTAGAGGAATGTTTGTCTGGAGCTGCCTTTGGTTCAGCTATTCGGCCTCGGGCATATTTCGATCTCAGCGGTTTTACCCCCCTTGAAGCTAAAGGGCCGAGACTTGAGCGGGGATTTTGAGAATCTGGGGCAAAAAATGCGGGTGGACTAGGTAGAAACCTAGCCTCGTTTAACTCCTCATTCGGCAGGGCAAAGCCGCTAAACAGCACCCTTCCGAATACCCGAATTGCCATCTCTAGCCACGCCTCACAAGTGTCGCGAAATCCCTGTGTTTTCTTAGGTTTTGGGGACTCAAGAAGAGTACCAATACCCTTATATACACAAGTTAAATAAGTGGGGTTAACCACCTGTTTTAAGGCCCAAAAACGTGTCTTTTCCGAAAAATTCTTCAAATTTGGTCCAAATGGCTATTTCTGAGGACTTTGCTAGGTTTGGGGGATGGAACCCATCAAGGTCGTGTTTTTAGGTCTCTATTTCGAGGCTTGGGATGCCCTTGACGAGATCTATCAAAAAATGGCCAAAGACCCACGTTTTGAGCCAATTGTGGTGTCCATGCCCAGGAAGCTAACTGGCCAATTGGCCTATGCCCAGGAGGAAAAGGCCCATGCCTTCTTCGAAAGCCGCCAAATCCCCCATATTCGGCTAAATTCCGGGGGTTCGGGGAGCCAAAACCTTGAAGGTTTGGCTATTTTGAGGGATTTAGCCCCTGATTATGTCTTTGTGAACTACCCCTGGCAGCGAAACTACCAACCGGCAGTCAGGTTTGATCACCTGGTGGAGTTCACCAGGCTCGTCTATGTTCCATATTTCTCTCTAGTGATGGTCGACGAGCCTGATGACGAGCCAGGAGGTGGTCAAGGTGATGCACCGGTCGCAACCCATCTGTATACACAGCGACTTCATCAACTTGCTTCACTTGTTTTCACTCAAGAAAGAGACGTTGTTGATGCATATGCACTAACTGAACGTGGAAATTCTCATGTTCACTTCACTGGTTCGCCAAAAATCGACAATTTAGCGCACGAAGCAGAAGCAGGAAGATCTTCTTGGCCTCTTGAAGAAGGAAAATTCAAAATTGTTTGGGCTCCGCACCACTCTTATTCACCGCACTGGCTTAACTTTGGAGTTTTTTCAAAGATTTATGTGCAGATATTGGAATTTGCTAAAGCAAATTCAGATATTCAAATTGTTTTGCGACCGCATCCATTCCTCTGGAGCACACTAACCGATAGAAAAGTCTTAACCGACGAGCAATTATCTTCTTGGAGAAAGTCTTGGAGTGAATTACCGAACACTTCGGTAGATGAAGATGGTTCTTATGCAGGATTGTTTCTAGCTACCGATGTATTGGTAACCGATGGAATTTCTTTTTTGGGTGAGTACCCGCTTGTTACAGGTAAGCCTGCGATCTTTTTTGAAAATGCAGATCACTGGAAGTTCAGTGCAAAGGGTGAAATTGCTGCGGCGAGTTCAATAAGGGTGAAAACTTTTGCAGAGCTAACCGAAATGATTGAAAAGGCAAAGAATAATTCTTTGCCAAGTCGAAAAAAAGAAATTCAGAAACTAGTTGAGGCAAGCTCGCCTCACCCAGGTGAGTCGGCTAGTCGGATAATCGAAATCATCTATGACGACTTCGTGGGCGGTCCATCTCCCCTGGTCTCCAAAGGTTCCATCAAGGCCACCCCTTGGGAGCTAGCTGCCGGGCGGGAGCCCTTCGAGGACTAGTTCCTGCCCTACAGCCCAGTAAATAAGGGGGTTTTGAGGCTTTTTACCCTACGGGGTGATTGTCAAAGTTGCGGTGTCTGGCTTGAGTTCAACCCAGGTGTTTCCAGGAGCTAGCTTGATCACAGCACCGGTTGAATCTAGAAGTTCAATAGGTGAGGTCTGAGTTGCCTTAGACCAGGTTCCTTCGATGTGCTTGCCATCAACAAATACCCATGCTTTTCCAGAGCCAACCATTATGGTTTTTGGAATCGGACCGTAACGAGCATCTACGAAGCTGGTCTTATCAATCTGCACTTCTAGAACAACCACGTTTTTAGCTCTGACTTGTTCTTCTGATACGCCATCCATGTGAGGGTTACCGTCTTGGTCACGGAGAAGATTGCCGGAGCCATCGCCCTTCCA
Organism: Rhodoluna sp.; assembly: GCA_044338175.1. Lineage (GTDB taxonomy): Bacteria > Actinomycetota > Actinomycetes > Actinomycetales > Microbacteriaceae > Rhodoluna. The sequence goes on along the minus strand of JBIIME010000009.1, from coordinate 4,876 downwards.
GTAACTGGTGGCCTCTGGGTACTCGATAGTCAGATCTGTAGTTGCTTTGCCGGAGCTAGCAGAGGCAGGTTCGTAGTCTTGGGTTTCGTCCAAGAACGCTGCGTAGTTGAAGATTGACTGTGGGGCGGCCAGGTCTTCATGCTGAGACTGTAATAGACCCATGTCAACAACCATGTTGTGTGGCGCATTTCTTTCTGGGGTTCTAGAGAAGCTGTTTGGCGTTACTGACTGCTGAGTGTTCTCATCAGCTAGGTACAAAGAAGTGTCCTGAAGCAAAGCAATAAACATATCTACTCCTCCGGAGTAGCAGAAGATGCCGCCGAAGGCTGCTGCAATGTCAGCATCCATAGGTCGAACCGATCTAACTGGTCCAACTTTGTCCACTGGCTGTGAGTGCCAGGTGACAACCAACCGGGTGAGTCCACCTTCAACCATTTGAACGTGAACGATGTCTGACTTGTTTAGGTTAAATTGAGGTCTACCGGCAGGAGCGTTGTCTACTTTGCAAGTAACAGCGGGGAAAGAATTAGTGTCTGGGATTTCAGATTCATTCATGTAAGCAACACCGGTGAGCGGAGCAAACGGGTAAACAATCGCTTCTGGTTCTTCAACCTGAGGCTCTGTACATCCGGCAAGAACTAGTCCGGCAATGGCCAAAAGGGAAACTGTTTTTGTGATCTTCAAAGTTGATTTTCTCATTCCGGCTATTTCCCTTTTCCTTTGTTCTTAGTCGTTCATCGGATCAGCGATGCCAACATAGACAGTTTCTAGATACTCTTCGATTCCCTCAAAACCGCCTTCGCGGCCTAACCCTGACGATTTTACTCCTCCAAATGGCGCAGCCGGGTTTGAAATCACCCCAGCGTTTAGTCCAAACATGCCCACTTCAAGCTTTTCCGCGAGTCTAAGCCCACGATTTAGGTCTTTTGTGAACGCGTACGCAATTAATCCATACTCAGTGAAGTTAGCAATCTTGACTGCTTCATCTTCGGTCTTGAAGGTAACCACCGGTGCCACAGGACCAAAAATTTCTTCTTTGAGAATTTCTGCATTTGTTGGCACGTCAACCAAAACTGTTGGTGGGTAGAAATATCCCTCGCCAGTTGGAATTGCTCCACCGGTTAGAACCTTGGCTCCCTTAGATACTGCATCGGCTACGAGTGCGTGAACAGCGTTTCTACTTTTATCGTCGATAAGAGGACCAATGTTTGCTCCGTCTTCGGTTCCTCTAGAAACTTTCAACTTAGCCATCTTGTCTGCAAGGCGCTTAGAAAACTCTCCGGCTATCGATTCGTGAACAATCATTCGGTTAGCAGCGGTGCAAGCTTCGCCCATGTTGCGAAGTTTGGCTAGCATCGCGCCCTCTACCGCCTTGTCTAGATCTGCATCTTCGAAGACAATCAACGGTGCGTTACCGCCAAGTTCCATAGAGACCTTTAGCACTCGATCAGCTGAGTCAGCAATTAGTGCTCTTCCGACACCGGTAGAACCAGTGAAAGAAAGCTTGCGGAGTCTTTCGTCCTTGATGATTGGCCCAGTAACAAGACCCGGTCTTGTGGTCTGGATGACGTTTATGACTCCCTTTGGTAGACCAATGTCTTCCAGGACTTTTACGAACAACATCGAGGTCAAAGGTGTCAGTGCAGCAGGTTTTAGGACCATGGTGCAGCCAGCTGCGATGGCTGGAGCCATCTTTCTTGTTGCCATTGCTAGCGGAAAGTTCCAAGGGGTGATAAAAAGCGATGGGCCAACTGGCTTTTTTAGAACCATGATTCGGTTCTTGCCATCTGGTGCTGTTCCGTAGCGGCCTGTAACTCTTGGCGCCTCTTCGGAGAACCAGCGCAAAAACTCTGCTCCGTATGCAACTTCACCCTTGGCCTCAGCAAAGGGTTTACCCATTTCTAGAGACATTACAAGTGCAAACTCGTCGGCCATCTCAGTTACTTTTTCAAAGGCTGCGCGCAAGATCTCGGCACGCTCTCTTGGAGCGGTTTTTGCCCATGCGGCTTGGGCGTTGTGGGCAGCTTCGATAGCTGCCATGCCATCTTCAGGGGCAGCGTCGGCAATAGAAACTAGAACTTTCCCCGTAGCTGGGTCGATTACATCGAGAGTTTTCTTGTCGGCTGCGTCTTTCCAAGAGCCGTTAATAAATATGCCCCTTGGAACAAGATCTAATACGCGCTTTTCATCTGCTGCGGAGAACATCTGGCACTCGTCCTTACAGGCTTTTAGGCCTTGGTGATTTGGGCTGTCTGGTTCAAGTCTAGTTCTAGACCTAAAGCCAGAGCCGAAGACTTTTAGTCTTCGGCTCTATAGCTTGTAGTTAGGCCTTGGCTACTGTGGTGTCCAGCAAGATGCCTGGACCAAAGGTAGTGGAAAGGGCTGTCTTGATAATGTACTTACCCTTTGAGCTTGCTGGCTTTAGACGCTGAATCTCGTCCATAGCTGCAGCTAAGTTCTCAGCTAGCTGGCTAGCTGAGAAGGAAGCCTTACCAATAATGAAGTGAAGGTTTGACTGCTTGTCGATACGGAACTCAATCTTTCCGCCCTTGATGTCAGTTACTGCTTTTGCAACATCTGGTGTAACGGTTCCAGTCTTTGGGTTTGGCATTAGGTTACGAGGACCAAGAACTTTTCCAAGGCGGCCCACCTTGCCCATTAGCTCTGGGGTGGAAACTGCGGAGTCGAAGTCGACCCATCCGGCAGCTACCTTTTCAATCAGTTCGTCGCCACCGACTTCGTCGGCTCCGGCTTTGATGGCAGCTTCAGCTGCTGGGCCGGTTGCGAATACGATAACGCGAGCGGTCTTACCGGTTCCGTGAGGAAGCGATACAGTTCCACGAATCATCTGGTCTGCTTTGCGAGGGTCAACACCAAGCTTGACGGCAACTTCAACAGTTGAGTCAAACTTCTTTGATCCGGTCTCGCGAACCAAGGCAACTGCCTCGGCTGGGGTATAGAACTTACCCTCGGTGATTTTGCTTGCGGCTTCTAGATAAGCCTTTGATCGTTTTGGCATGTGCTGTTATTCCTTTTCTGGTCACAGTTGTGGTTAGCGAACCGATCTGGTTCTCCCACGACTTCTTTAGTTTTTTTGCTGCTTTTGGTGCGGGTGCCTAAGGTTCTAGGCGTCGACGGTGATACCCATGGAGCGGGCAGTTCCGGCGATGATCTTTGCTGCTGCCTCAACGTCGTTGGCGTTTAGGTCAGCCATCTTGGTTTCGGCAATCTTTAGTAGCTGCTCCTTGGAAAGGTGAGCCACCTTGTCAGTGTGAGGGGTTGCGGAACCCTTGGCAACTCCTGCGGCTTTCTTGATTAGCTCGGCTGCTGGAGGAGTCTTCAGAATGAAAGTGAAGGAACGGTCTTCGTAAACGGTGATCTCTACCGGTACGACGTTTCCTTTTTGGTCTGCTGTTGCGTTGTTATACGCGGTGCAGAATTCCATAATGTTCACACCATGCTGACCTAGAGCAGGACCGATCGGTGGAGCTGGGTTAGCAGCGCCTGCCTGGATCTGCAGCTTGATCATTCCAGTGACTTTTTTCTTGGGTGCCATTTGCTTGTTTTCCTTTTTTAGTGGTTTAGATAAATCTTTAGTTCAGTGGTCCGACTTGTTCGAAGCCAAGCTCCACAGGAGTCTCTCGCTCGAATAGGGAAACCAAGACTGTGAGCTTTCCAGACTCCGGCTTGATTTCAGAAATTGTTCCTGGAAGGCCAGCGAAGGATCCGTCCTTAATCATGATGGACTCGCCAACCTTGAAATCAATCTTGATTGGAACTGCTCTTGCCTTACCCTTGACCATCTGAGTTCCCTTAACCGCAGCCTTAGCTGTTGCCTCTTCTGGAAGAACGTAAAGAGTCTTTAGCATCTCGAATGCTTCGTCTGGTCTTAGCGGAGTCGGGTTCTGAGAGTTACCAACGAAGCCGGTAACTGCTGGAGTGTGACGAACAAGTGACCAAGACTCTTCGGTCATTTCCATGCGAACTAGAACATATCCTGGGATGCGAACCTTGGAAACTAGCTTTCTCTGACCGTTCTTGATCTCAATGGTGTCTTCCATTGGAACCTCGATTTGGAAGATCTTGTCTCCACCATCAATTGCAAGTTGTCTGTTTTCGATGTTCTGCTTCACACGCTTTTCATATCCTGCGTAGGAGTGAACAACGAACCACTTTCCAGGTTGCGAGCGCAGCTCGGCCTTGAATACGCGGTATGGATCCTCGTCCTTGGCTGGCTCTTCAGAAACTTCTGCAGAAGAGCTCTCTTCGGAAACCGAATCGGTTTCTGCTACTACTGCAGCGTCCTCAACAAAGAACTCTTCTGAGACTGGAGCCTCTGGGGTTCCCTCTGGTGCCTCGTAAGGAGTGTTACCAAAAGTAGGTGTCTCAACAGGAGCTTCTGGTGTGGCGACCGCAGTCACTTCTTCAACCGCAGAGAATGCTGCTGCGGGTGCCGAAGTGGTTTCGGTCTCGAGTTCTGTCTGTTCGATCTCGCTCAATTGAGGTTTCCTTGTCTGAAACTAGTTTGTTGGTGTGAAGGTGAATGTAACGAGGTTGTAGAAAACAAAGTCCAGGCCGGAAAGAATTGCCATCACAACTACCACGAAGGCTAGAACTACTCCGGTGAAGCTAACAAGCTCTTTGTAGGTTGGCCTAGTAACCTTACGAAGCTCGGCAAGAACTTGCTTGAAGAACAAAATGATTCTTCCGAAGATGTTGCGAGTTGCAGCGCGATCGGACTTAGCTTTGACTACCAAGTCCTCTGCTGGCTGAAGCTCATCTGGCATTTCTACTACTTTCCGATCTATCGTTGTCTGCAGGGCGGACAGGACTCGAACCTGCAACCTGCGGTGTTGGAGACCGCTGCTCTACCAAT
>JBIIME010000064.1:0-2852 GCA_044338175.1 Rhodoluna sp. | reverse complement strand
GCTGACCTAGATGTTTCAGATCGGATCGCTACGACATTGACGGCAGCCAAAGATGTCCTAGGCGCTGTCAAGACTCACGAGGATCTTGTAAAGAACGAGACGCTAACTCTAGAAATTTCCTATAGCGAGTCTGCATCACTTTCCAACGCAGTTACAGTTGGTGACAGTCAGCAGGTTCAGATTTCGGTAGTAAAGCTTTGAGCGCAGAAGTTCACGACGAAAAGTACTGGGAGTCCAAGGCAGCCTTCGTTCTAGAAGAGCTTATGAAACGGGTTCCGGAAAACAAGATCAGACCAAGACTTGAGCCCACCAGAAGAGCGGTTGAGCTACTGGGTGACCCGCAACGCTCCTATCGCGTTATTCACATCACTGGAACCAACGGAAAAACCTCGACTACCCGATTTATCGAGCGAATACTGCGCGAGCATGGACTTAGAACCGGAAGGTTTACTTCGCCACATCTTTTGAAGTTCACCGAGCGAATGGCAATCGATGGTGAGCCAGTAAGCGATGAAGCGCTTTATGGCGTTTATGTAGACATTGAACCGATTCTGGTGATGGTGGATCAGGAACTAGCCGCCCATTCGGAAGCTCCGCTTACCTTCTTTGAGGCTCTTTCAGTTCTTGGCTTTGCGGTCTTCGCCGATGCTCCGGTGGACGTTCTTGTTCTTGAAGTTGGCATGGGAGGCGCGTGGGACTCCACCAATGTGGCAGATGGCGACGTTGCAGTTTTTACACCCGTTGGTCTTGATCACATGGACAGACTAGGAAACACCATTTCGGAGATTGCCGAAACCAAATCAGGGATCATCAAGCAAGGGGCCCTTGTAATCACATCGAATCAAACCGATGAGGCAATGCAAGTTCTAAAAAAGGTCTCGAACGAGAAAGCCGAAGGACTTTTCGAGCTCGGTAAAGACTTTTCTGTTGAGTCTCACCAAGCAACATCAACTGGACAGCGAGTTAGCGTTGTTGGCTTGGCGGGGAAGTACGGACCATTTGAGGCTCCGGTATTTGGAATTCATCAAAGTGCGAATCTTGCAGTTGCAATTGCAGCAGTTGAGGCTTTCCTGGGTGGCGGTCAAGTTCCAATTGCCGATGATGTTCTTCGATCAGCTGTGGCTGATCTTTCTTCCCCTGGCAGATTGCAACTTGTTCGCACTGAACCCGCATTGTTGCTTGACGGAGCACACAATCCAGCAGGAGCTAAGACCCTGGCAGTTTCTCTCAAGTCGGAATTTTCTGCCAAACCTTTGGTTGGTTTGGTTGCTGTGCTCTCCGATAAGGATGTAGCGGGGGTATTCAGTGAGCTTGCCGGATGTTTTGCGCAGTTAGTTGTAACTCAATCGTCTTCGAATAGATCACTCGAAGTTTCTGAACTTGAACCCATAGCGAGAGAGCACTCAGGAACCAAAACTGAGGCAATTGCCGGTGTTAGGGACGCACTCGAGCGTGCCCGGATAATTGCTCGTGAAATTGATGGCATGGTTGTAGTTACGGGATCAATTTCCCTAGTGGGAGATGTCCTACAAATCCTTCAGGAGGAAAGCGATGCGGAATAGAACCACAAGAGCAACTCTTGGTTCGCTGGTTATGGTTTTTGAATCCGTGGTCGTGTTCTTTGCAACCCTGGTGGGATTTGGTCTTCGAGTTCACCCTGACCCGGCTGTGATATGGGGCGTTGGAGTGGGGCTCTCGGTAATCTTGATGCTGTTTCCCGCGGTGCTTGGAAAGCGCGGTACCTACGCACTTGGCTGGGTATTGCAGGTAATTGTTGTACTGCTAGGAATCTGGGTTCCTTTGATGTTCTTGCTGGGAACGATATTCTTAGGAATGTGGGGCTGGGCCATGATTGCAGGTGCCACAATTGACAGAGCGAGAGCTGCGAAGGCAAAACTCGATGGTCAAGATTTAGGAAGTGAGTAGTAAATGTCTAAGGAACAGACCTTGGTTCTTATCAAGCCTGATGGCGTCGCCCGCTCGCTGACCGGCGAAATCATTAGCCGCATTGAAGCTAAAGGATACGTTGTGACAGGACTAAAGATGTTGCAACCATCTGCCAAGCAGCTTGCTGACCACTACGCAGAGCACGAGGGAAAGCCTTTCTATGCTCCACTGATTGAGTTCATGTCGTCTGGCCCTATCGTTGCCATCCGCCTAGAAGGCGATCGAGTTATCGAAGGTTTTAGGGCGCTGGCAGGAGCTACCGATCCAACCACCGCAGCTCCTGGAACCATTAGAGGCGATCTAGGTCGCGACTGGGGCGAGAAGGTTCAAAAAAACTTGGTTCATGGTTCAGATTCAGTTGAATCGGCAACTAGAGAACTTGGAATCTGGTTTAGCTAAAACAGGCTGGGCCACAAGTCCCAGAATTTCCAAACCACAGTGGCGCTCAATCCAAAGAAGGTTAAGATCGTAAAGAGCCAGTGCCAGTCATAGGCATTGACAAAAAACCCAACGGTTTTCACAGGAACAGGAACGATTCCCTCACTGGCCGCAAACAAGAAGTGTTTCCAGAACATAGGAATCATTCCTGCCCAGGCAACCATGCAGTATGGGCAAAGAGCCCCAATTTCGAAAAGGCTTTGACTAAAGAGCCAAAACACGAAAACAAATCCGCCAGTCATGCCAAGTGTGAATAGCTGCCAGAACCACTTAGCAAATTTAGCTCCAGCCAAAATTGCAAATCCAATAAGAACTGGCGCGAAAAAAGCCGCAAGCCCAATTAGGGGATTAGGAAAACCTAATAGTGAAGCCTGCCAGGTAAGCATCACAGACTTGCAAGAAATAAATGGACTCACATCGCAGCTAAGAACTGCATCTGGGTTACTGGCGACTCTAAGCCTCTCGAT
>JBIIME010000041.1:0-10000 GCA_044338175.1 Rhodoluna sp. | reverse complement strand
ATTGTAAATGAAGAGCTGATTCAGATTCTTGGTGGGGAAGCTAGAAAACTTCGCTACGGCAAGGTTTCCCCAACCGTGATTATGCTCGCAGGTTTGCAGGGCTCTGGAAAGACAACTCTCGCCGGCAAATTAGCTAAGTGGCTAAAAAGCGAAGGGGAGAACCCCCTGCTAGTAGCCGCAGACTTGCAACGCCCAAATGCCGTTGACCAGCTAAAGGTTCTAGGCGAGAAAGTTTCGGTTGAGGTTTACTCTCCCGAAGTCGGTTCAGGAGTCGGGGATCCGGTAAAAGTCGCCAAGGATTCGATTGCTCACGCTAGGTCCAAGGGCAACACGGTTGTAATTGTTGATACCGCAGGACGCCTCGGCGTTGATCAAGAGATGATGAATCAGGCCAAAAAGATTCGTGATGCCATCAAGCCAGACGAAACTCTGTTTGTTATTGACGCAATGCTTGGTCAAGATGCAGTCAACGTAGCCAAGGCGTTTGAAGACGGCGTTGGAATATCGGCTGTTGTTTTGACAAAACTTGACGGTGACGCCCGAGGCGGAGCGGCACTGTCTGTAGCCTCGGTGACCGGTAAGCCAATCATCTTCTCCTCAACCGGAGAATCTCTCGACGCCTTCGAGCCTTTTTATCCAGACCGCATGGCTTCTCGAATTCTGGACATGGGAGACATCCTTACCCTGATCGAACAAGCCCAGAAGCAGTTTGATGAGCAATCCGCATTGGAGATGGCCGAGAAGCTCGCTAAGGAAACCTTCACGCTTGAAGACTTCTTGGAACAGATGCAGCAGCTTCGAAAGATGGGCTCTCTAAAATCCATGCTTGCCATGATGCCAGGAGCTGGCCAGATGAGAGCGCAGCTCGAGAACCTAGACGAAAAAGAAATTGATCGAACCGAGGCCATAATTCGTTCCATGACCCCGGTAGAAAGAACCAATCCCAAGGTTCTGAATGGTTCAAGAAGAACACGAATCGCGAGAGGTTCTGGAATGAGCGTCACGGACGTTAATTCACTCGTGAATAGATTCGAGCAGGCCGCCAAAATGATGAAGACGGTTGCTAAAGGAGGCACGCCTCAGATCCCAGGTATGCCAGCTGGCATAGGCGGCGTGGTGCCGCGCAAGAAGGCTAAGGACACCAAGAAAAAATCTGGTTCCCGTTCAGGCAACCCTGCAAAGCGCGCTGCACAGGAGCAAGCCAGGGGAAGTGGCCTGGGTTCGTCCCCGGCGGGCACTGGATCAGCCTTTGGAATAGGCAACTAGCTATCTTTGGCCATTTCTGGCAGACTAGAGAAGTTGCCTAGGCACCTGACCCTCTAACCAGGAGCCAAAAAAGGCAAAACCATAGAGCTTGACTACCGAGTGTGCCCCCACGCTCACGGTTGATTGTTCGCCCCAATTCAAATAACAGGAGCATTGTGGCTGTAAAAATCCGCCTAAAGCGTCTCGGAAAACTCCGTACGCCTCATTACCGCATCGTCGTTGCCGACTCTAGAAAAAAGCGCGACGGTAGAGTCATCGAAGAAATTGGTCGTTACATCCCGACCGAGAACCCATCTTTTATTGAAGTAGATTCTGAGCGAGCTTTGTACTGGCTTGGCGTTGGTGCACAACCAACCGAGCAGGTAGAGGTAATTCTCAAGCTCACCGGAGACTTCCAGAAGTCAAAGGGCGACAAGGATGCCAAGAACACAGTTCAGGTAAAGGCTGCGAAGCCAGTGTTTGAAAAAGACACCAAGAAAAAAGCTGTTCTAGTTCCTAAAGAAGAACTTGCTGCCAAGAAGGCAAAAGCCGAAGCTCCTGTTGAAGAGGCAGCACCAGCTGCTGAAGCAACCGATGCTACTGCTGAAGACGAAGTTGTTGAAGCGGCAGTAGAGGCACCAGCTGCTGAAGAAGTTGTAGAGGCTCCTGCTGCAGAAGCTCCTGCCGAGGAAGCTGTTGCGGAAGCTCCAGCCGAAGAAGCAAAGCCAGAGGCTTAATCCAAAATGTTGGCCGCTGCGCTCGAGCACCTAGTTAAGGGCATCGTTGATAATCCTGACGATGCTTCGGTAACTGAACGCTCGACTTCTAAAGGGGATCTTCTAGAGATTCACGTTCACCCAGATGATCTGGGCAGAGTAATCGGGCGCAACGGTAGAACAGCAAAAGCACTTCGCACTTTGGTCAACGCACTTGCCGACGGCAAGAAAATTCGCGTTGATGTGGTGGACGGTGACTTCTAGTAAGACCAAGCTACGAGTCGGAAGACTCGTTAAGGCGCACGGTCTAAAAGGAGCTCTCAAGCTAGAGCTATATACTGACAGCCCAGATCAAAGATTTCGCGCTGGCCAAGAACTAGAACTTCAAGTTCCAGAGACTTCCGAATGGTTTGGGAAAACCGTCAAGGTAGCCGAGCTTCGCTTTTATAACCAGTCCCCAGTTTTGTTTCTGGAGGGAATTCAAGACCGCAGTCAGGCCGAGACTCTGGTGAAAGCAATCTTGCTTATCGAAACAGATCTTGAGCAGCTGCCAGAAGACCCCGAAGCCTGGTACGACCATCAGCTCGTTGGCCTAACGGCCTTAGTTGGGGAAGAAGCTGTTGGGAAGGTGATCCGTGTGGATCACTTGCCAGCCCAGGATCTTTTGGCTATTGAAACTTCTAACGGAGAAGTGCTGGCGCCTTTTGTGAAACAAATTGTCCCTTCAGTTGATATTCAAAAAGGCCAAATTGTTCTAACCCCACCAGCCGGTCTTTTTGAGATCAATCTTCCAGGCGGTGACTCTGATGAGAATTGATGCCATCAGTATTTTTCCAGAGTTTTTCAAGGTGCTGGATATCTCCTTGCTCGGCAAAGCCCAGGAGCAGTCCCTAATCGATTTCAAGGCACATGACCTAAGGGCTTTCACTGAAGATAAGCATCGAACAGTAGATGACACCCCTTTTGGTGGTGGAGCGGGAATGCTCATGAAGCCAGAACCTTGGGGCTTGGCTCTGGATTCGGTACTTACAGATCAAAGCGTTGTGGTGTTTCCTTCGCCGGCTGGTGTCCCATTCAAGCAAGCCACCGCCAGAGAACTTTCAGGGAAGCAGCACCTAGTTTTTGCCTGCGGTCGCTACGAGGGTATTGACCAAAGAGTTTTGGAATACGCATCCAGCAAGGCAGAAGTGCGAGAAATCAGCTTGGGGGATTATGTCCTTAACGGCGGCGAAGTAGCGGCGGTAGCCATGATCGAGGCAATTGCACGGCTAATCCCTGGAGTAATTGGAAACTCTTTGTCCTTGGACGAAGAGTCACATAGTGAAGGATTATTGGAATACCCGAGTTACACCAAGCCAGCTAGCTGGCGCGGTATTGATGTTCCTGAGGTGCTACTAAGTGGTAATCACGCCGAGATTGCTAATTGGCGCAAGGAGCAAGCTCTGGAAAAGACCCGAAGAATCAGGCCAGATCTGATCGATTAGATTCCAATTGCCTAGGGCCAGAAACTGTGGCAATATGGAGGTTCGCCTCCAGTAATGGACTCTGCCGCAGGGGAGATAGGGCGAAGCAAAAACCCAACATAACCGTTTTTGACCTGCGTGCTAAAAACAGGAAGCGACACAAAATGCACATCTTAGATTCAGTAGACAAAGCCTTGCTAAAAACTGATGTTCCAGAATTTAGAGTCGGTGACACCGTCAAGGTTCACGTAAACATCATTGAAGGTTCCAGGTCTCGTATTCAGGTTTTCCAGGGAATCGTTATTCGCCGTTCCGGTGAAGGTGTTCGTGAAACTTTTACTGTTAGAAAAGTTAGCTTCCAGGTTGGTGTTGAAAGAACTTTCCCAATCCACTCTCCAATCATCGACAAGATTGAGCTTGTTTCAAAGGGTGCTGTTCGCCGTGCGAAACTTTACTTCTTGCGTGATCTAAGGGGCAAGAAGGCAAAGATTCGCGAAAAGCGCGAAAACGTCTAAAGGCCTTAAGGGGACACGCTTAGCTTGAGTGAAGAGCTATCGCTAGGCGAGCCAATGCGTCAAAAGAAAACTAAGCGGAGCCGTAAACAAGACCGGCGCCGCAAAAGCAGCAATGTCTTCGTCGCATTTTTTGTTGACCTAGTGGTGGTTATCGGGGCAGCCCTGGTTCTATCGCTACTTATTAAGACCTTCTTGATTCGATCCTTTTTTATCCCAACCGGTTCCATGCTGGAGACTCTTCAGATAGATGACCGTATCATTGTCAATCAGCTCACTCCGGCTCTGTATCCAATTGAGCGCGGCGACGTCGTGGTGTTCAAAGATCCAGGCGGCTGGCTTGGCCCAGACATTGCTGAGCCAACTGACCCAATAGTTATTTCTGTTGATTGGTTCCTGTCCGCTTTTGGCATCACTGCACCAGACAGCAAGCAGCACTTAGTAAAAAGAGTTATCGGAACGGCCGGGGACAAGATTGTGTGCTGTGATGCCGACGGAAAGATAACGGTCAACGGCGTGCCAATCACTGAGCCATACATCAGCTCCGGGCAAGCCCCATCAGCGATTGAGTTTGATGTTGAAGTGCCTAGTGGGTCGCTCTGGGTAATGGGAGACAACCGAGGAAATAGCGAAGACTCTCGCTATCACGGAGATCTACCGAGTAAAGGTTTTGTTTCAACCGAATGGGTTGTTGGCCGAGCTATATTGATCAGCTGGCCCTTTGATAATTGGACCTGGTTGGATAACTACCCCGATGTCTTCAAAAACATACCCAAGCCTTGATTCCGAGTGTCGAATCTTCGAGCGAGGCAACCGCTTCGTAATCGGAATCGATGAGGTTGGAAGAGGAGCAATCGCGGGACCGGTTGCTGTAGGCGTGAGCCTAATTGACAAAACCAATCCCAACTTGGAATCTTGGCCGCAGATGCTACAAGATTCCAAGCTCATGACAGCTAAATCTCGGAGCGAGATCACGCAGCCACTAGTGGATTGGGTCAGTTCCTACGCTGTTGGCTTTAGTGCCAACACTGAAATCGACGCAGTTGGCATTTCCGAAGCATTGCGATTGGCAGCAGGCCGTGCTCTTGATGAGCTTTTCAAAGACGCAAATTTTAGAAAGATGATCGCTGAAGATGGCGCCGTTATCTTGTTAGATGGATCACAGAATTGGCTGGGAAAAGTCTCTTACGGACTAGATGTTAATCTCCAGGTAAAGGCTGACACCAACTGCGTCAGTGTCGCAGCCGCCGCGGTCTTGGCCAAGGTAACCAGGGACTCTCTGATGCAGGAGCTCGATCAGCAATACCCGGGCTACGGGATAGCCGGTCACAAAGGCTACGCCTCAGCGGCCCACATTGCCGCCCTAAGAAGCCTTGGCCCATCGGCTATCCACCGAGTGACTTGGCTGACTAGGATTCTTGCCTAGGGCTGGAATAGACTGAAGGCCAGATGGAAGAAAACGAATACGAAGACTACGACAGACAGGCTGAAGTCGCGCTTTACCGCGAGTACCGGGATGTTGTTGGAACTTTCAAATATGTAATTGAGACCGAGCGAAGGTTTTACCTTGCAAACGATGTCGAACTCAAAAGAGTAGACACCCCAAACGATTTCTATTTTGAGCTAAACATGAGCGATGTCTGGGTTTGGGACATTTACCGAACCGACCGCTTTATAAAATCTGTAAGGGTTCTTACCTTCAAAGACGTGAACGTCGAAGAGCTATCAGGCAAAGCCTACGAGCTACCTAAAGAATTGGCTGTCGGCGAGTAGTTTCTCCACAGCTCTAGTTTTTTCAAACATCTACACTTGGCTTCTTGGAATAGTTTTTCCATGCCAATCCTTAGCGACCAAGAACTACAAGATCTAACCCTCAGCTTTCAAGGTGACTTTTATTCACGAGGGCGAGCCTTGGATTTGGTTTCGGCAGCCACCATCAGCCTCGTTACCGAGCCTGGCGATCGCATGGCTGGAGCGCTAGCTAAGGCGTTAGGTAGACAGGCACTCTTACAGCTTTTGATTGATGGTTTTGACCCACATCGAGTACTTGAAGAAATATACAAGGTCAGCGCCTTTGATTACCTGACGGATATCTTTGGTGATGTCCCTGGAACAATTAGCGATTCTAGGCAACGCTGGCTCCCAAGATTCTCTAAGCAAGCAGTTCTGAACATTCTTCAAAGATCAAAGCAACTTGATCTTTCCCTGCTGCTAGCTGGAGATGATTTCTGGCCCAGTGGATTAGATGATTTAGGAGAAGGCGCACCAGCACTGATTTTTGCTCAGGGAAACTTGAAAGTATTTGGAAGATTAGCCAACGGGGTATCGGTAGTTGGCTCAAGGGCATGCACCGAATACGGTGCAAAAGTTACTGCGAAATTAGTTTCAGAACTTGCCTTCCATAAGCGCCCAACTGTCTCCGGAGGAGCTCTGGGAATAGACAGTCACGTTCATGGCCAGAGCCTCAGGAACTCACTTCCAACGGTAGCCGTAATGGCCGGAGGGCTAGATCGTAAGTATCCAAGTTCGAATTCAAATCTGTTTCAAGTCATAGCTCGAAATGGGGTTTTGATTGCAGAACTTTGCCCCGGGGTTGCACCAAGTCGCTGGCGCTTTTTGCAACGCAACAGATTGATAGCTGCCCTGACTCCAACAACGGTCGTTATTGAAGCTGGCATTCGCTCGGGTTCGATACGTACCGCGAACAATGCAATTGAACTAAATCGAGAGCTGTTTGCAGTTCCTGGACCACTGACATCAGCCGCCTCAGCCGGAACCAACTCTTTGATAGCCGAAGGCAAAGCTCGAGCGCTAGTGGATACCAAGCTGATTACCGCTGAAGTTTCCGAGCCGGCAAGATTCCTAGACGGATCTTCATTGTTAGTGCGAGCCCAAGATGCACTTCGAGAACTCAGGCAGGCAACGGGTGAACAAATTGCCAAAACAGCCGGTCTAACTAATTTTGAGCTCAGCTTGGCACTCGATGAACTAAAAGCTCGGAATCTATTGACCATCATTCAAGATTCTTATGGGTTGCTCCATTACGCTTTGAAATATGCCAACCGAGCTTGAATACCTTCGCGATCAGTTCAGCCTTGAACTAGAAAACGGAAAAGGATTATCGCTAAACACGGTCAAGGCCTATATCTCTGATGTCACTGACTTATTCGAATTCATGGAATCAAAAAAGCAATCAGAGATTCAAGACATCGACCTGGAGCTTCTGAGGGATTGGCTCTGGCGAGTCAGCGAGAGAGGTTTAGCGAAGACAACTCTGGCCCGAAAGAGCGCAGCTGTTAGAGCGTTCACTGCGTGGTTGTTTAAAAATGGAAAACTTGATTCCGATCCTGGACTAAAGCTTCGATCACCCAAAGCCTCCAGAACCTTACCCAAGGTTCTTTCCCGAGAGGCGATGTCTGGAATTTTTGAGGTCCTTGAGCCACTTTCCACCAAAGACAACCCAACCGGTATGAGTGATTTGCTGATGGTGGAGATTCTCTATGGAAGCGGTATTCGAGTAAGTGAGCTGGTGGGTCTAAACCTTGACGACATTGACTACAGCCGCAAGATTCTTCGAGTTACCGGTAAAGGTAACAAACAGAGAATGGTTCCCTATAGCGATCCCGCCAACGACGCACTTGCCCAGTGGATTCGCGAGGGGAGAAATCAGTTTGTCAATGAGACCAGTGGCAATGCGCTTTTGATTAGCTCAAGAGGTAAACGTATTGGTGTTAGACAGGTTTACGCTTTGGTGGCTGGTCTCTTAGCCGACACGGCTGTGGGAGCTGCCGGCCCGCACGCACTTAGGCACAGCGCGGCAACACATTTACTTGATGGCGGCGCAGATCTTCGAGCCGTTCAGGAGTTACTTGGCCACTCTTCGCTCGCGACCACCCAGATTTACACACACGTATCGGTTGATCGCTTGAAGCAGGGTTACTTGAAGGCTCACCCAAGGGCTTAGCTAGGTTCGATCCAGGGAAGAAGTATTGATGGAGAAAGCTCTCCGGTGAACCAAAGAGGTGAAAGGTATTCACCGTCTTGTCTGGTTGAAAAGTGCAGACAGAGAATATCTATGCAGTGTTGAACATAATCTTGCGAGGCTTCACAAACTTCCGCAACTAGATCCCCAGCTGCTACCTCTTGACCAACAGTCAACGAACTACAAACCGGCTCATAAGAACTGATAGTTCCTCCTTGGTGCAACAGGCTTAAAACTTGCCTATCGACGACCTTTCCAACAAAGCTTACGGTCGCATCAGCTGGTGCAAAAACTCCTTGCCCCAATCTCACTTGATAATCAACTCCTCGATGTCCTGTTCCATAGATCGTCTCGGGGGCAAGGTAGCTATTTACAAGCCCTGATCCAATAACAGGGGAGCTCCAGGAAGGCTGGCTTCCAAGACTTGGAGAAGGCGTCAACCAGGTCAAGCTCAGCGTCAAAAAGCCTGCGAGCTGGATCGCAGCAATCTTCTGGGGTTCAATCACCTTTCTAATGTGCTGGATTGGCGAGCCACGAGGCTTCTGTTTTGGCAATCTGGGGAAAACTCGAGCTGGCAAGAGGTGATTGCAGGCTGGTATGCTTGGCTCTAGCGGCATTCTCGCTAAAAATCTTTGATTTTGAGATGTCGACTTCGCGTGCCGACCAAGATGGTTCTCACTCAGTGGCCCTAACAGGCTTGTGAGAAAAATCCGGCACCAGGGGTCATTGGCAACCGCCAATAACCATTAACTGAGTGGGCGCTTAATCGCGCCGAAAGGAAGTTCGACTCATGTCAGTCGTAACCACCCGCCAGCTGCTAGACAGCGGCGTACACTTTGGGCACCAGACCAGACGCTGGAACCCGAAGATGAAAAGATACATCCTCACCGATCGTTCTGGAATCTACATCATCGATCTGCAGCAGTCGCTTGCAATGATCGACAAGGCCTACGAATTCGTAAAGAACACCGTTGCAAACGGTGGCTCAGTTCTTTTCGTCGGAACCAAGAAGCAGGCCCAGGAAGCAATAATGTCCGAGTCACTGCGCGTTGGACAGTCATATATCAACCAGAGATGGTTGGGTGGACTACTAACTAACTTCCAGACTGTCGGCAAGAGACTTGCTCGCATGAAGGAACTAGAGACCATGGACTTTAATGACGCATCGAAGTCTGGACTAACCAAGAAAGAGCTTCTTATCCTTCGCCGCGAGAAGGACAAGCTAGAAAAGTCCCTCGGCGGCATTAGAAACGTAACCAAGACTCCTTCGGCTATTTGGGTTGTTGACACCAACAAGGAACACCTTGCAATCACAGAGGCTAGAAAGCTTGGAATTCCTGTTATTGGAATTCTGGACACTAACTGTGACCCAGACGATGTAACCTACGGAATTCCTGGAAATGATGACGCTATTCGCTCCATTCAGCTACTAACTCGCATAATAGCCGACGCAGTTGCAGAAGGACTTATTGCTCGTCACTCCAAGCCAGAAACCGAAGCTGAGCCACTTGCTGAATGGGAGCGCGAGCTTCTAGAGCAGGGCAACAAGACTGAGGCTGCACCTCAAGAAGAAGCGAAGGCGTAATTATGGCTAACTACACTGCTGCAGATGTGAAGGCTCTTCGCGAGAAATCCGGAGCCGGAATGATGGACTGCAAGGGCGCTCTAGATGAGGCCGACGGCAATCCAGAGAAGGCGTTTGAACTTCTTCGCCTAAAGGGGCTCAAGGGAGTTACCAAGCGCGAGGGACGAGCGACCAGCAACGGCTTAGTTGTTGCCAGGGTTTCCGGTGGAACCGGTTACTTGCTTGAGCTTGCCTGCGAGACTGACTTCGTAGCAAAAGCAGAGCGCTTTGTTGCCCTTGGCGAAAAGATTGCTGACGCAATCGTTGCAGCCGGAGCCAAAGATCTAGCGACTTCGCTAGCTGCCCCATTAGATGGCAAGACCGTTGCCGAGGCAATCAACGATGAAGCTGCAATCTTGGGTGAAAAAGCTGAGCTACGCAGAGTGGCCGTTGTTTCTGACGTTGCAGTTGATGCCTACCTACACCGCACCTCAAAGGATCTGCCACCTCAGGTGGGA